>JAIOSD010000058.1 GCA_021107835.1 archaeon | reverse complement strand
CGTTATAGAAAATGTAATAGTGAATCAACCAATTCCATTAGGAACAGGACTTCCAGGATTGGTAGCAAAAATGAAAAAACCAAAGAAAAAATGACAATAGACAATCTAAAAAAAGCTACAAAAGAAAAGAAATTAATAATTGGGACAGAAAGAACTATAAAAAAACTAAAAACAACAACAGTAAAAGAAGTTTTCATTTCAAAAAATTGCCCCCCCGCTCTAAAAAAAGAGGTAAAAAAGTACGGTGAAATAGCAGGAATTCAAATAACAGAATTAAAAGAAACAAATGAAGAAATTGGAGCCATTTGCAAAAAACCGTTTTCTATAAATCTTTGTTGTTATTAAAAATGAAATTAAATCTAGAAACAATACAATTCATCAATTTCTTTGAAAAAGTAACAAGAATAAGAGCAAAAGATTGTTTTTTTGAAGAAGATAAATTAATCTTTATAGTAAACCCAGGACAAGCAAGCAAAGCAGTAGGAAAACAAGGAGTAAACGCAAAAAAGTTCACAGAAAAAACAAATAAAAAAATAAAAATAATTGAATTCAATCCAAATCCAGAAATATTCATAAAAAGTTTAATATCTCCAATCAAAGCAGAAACTATAGAAAGGGAGCAAAACACAATCAAAATAACTCCAAAATCAACAAAAGACAAAGGTTTATTAATAGGCAGAAACGCCAAAAATTTAGAAAACCTTAAAAAACTTGTTAAAAAGTATTTTCAAGAAATAGAAGATATAAAAATAATATAAAATGGCAAAAAAAGGCAGAGGAATAGGAGCAGGAAAAAAACTTAAAGATAGTAGGAAAGCTCATAGATGGCAGAGTACTACGTTCAAAAGAAGAGCACTTAATCTAAAGAAAAAATCAGATCCACTCAAAGCAAGTCCTCAAGGAAAAGCAATAGTATTAGAAAAAATACAAATAGAAGCAAAACAGCCAAATTCAGCTTTAAGAAAATGTGTAAAATGCCAATTAGTTAAAAATAGTAAAAAAATCACTGCTTTTGTACCAGGTTACAACGCAATTAAATTTATAGATGAACATGATGAAGTTGTTGTAGAATGTATCGGTGGTGCTAAAGGACGAGCTAAAGGAGATTTGTCTGGGATTAGATGGCAAGTAATCAAAGTTAATGATCAAGCATTAAACTCATTAGTTTCTGGAAAAATAGAGAAAGGTAGAAGATAATGAAATTATTCAATAAATGGGAAACCGACAAAATAATAGTAAAAGAGAAAGCTCTTATCCCATATATAAATTTACAACCAATATTAGTTCCAAAAACTGGTGGAAGAGCAGCAGAAGGACAAAGAATCTGGACTCAAAAAACCCACATTGTTGAAAGACTAATAAACAAATTAATGGTTCCAGGACACAAAGGTAAAAAACACAAAATTACTTCTTATCATATAACAGGTAAAGGAATTAAAACTTACAAAATAGTACAAGATTGTTTTAAAATAATAGAGAAAGAAACAAAACAAAATCCAATTCAAGTTTTTGTCACAGCATTAGAAAATGCAGCACCAAGAGAAGAAGTAACTTCAATAGAATATGGTGGTGCAAGATATTCCAAAGCTGTAGAAGTCTCACCATTAAGGAGAGTAGATTTCACACTAAGATTAATGGTACAAGGTGCCTACTCAAAAGCATTTAATGCTAAAGTATCAATAGCAAAATCCTTAGCAAATGAAATTCTTAACGCTTACAAAATAGATCAAACAAGCGCAGCAATACAAAAGAAACTTGAACTTGAAAGACAAGCAGATTCATCTAGATAAGAATAACAATCTTTAAATAAGTATCAATCTTTACCTTTCTATGGAAAACGATTCTGAAATAACAAGATATAGTTTAAATAGCCCCGGGGGAAGACTATTATTACCTTTTCTAACAGTAGCCACAATCACTATTGGCGGACAATTCTTAACTCCTAATGGAAATCAACAGCAAGATCTGGATTTCCTATCAGAAAGGGGAGAAATAATAGAAAATACAAAGATATATTCACCCCCCCCCGATTCACTATACACATTAGATACGGTTTTACAAGATTAATCATAAAGTAAAGAGAGTACAAATAAATGAAAATTGAAGTAATAGAAAAACTAGCTGCACTAATTACCGTTGCATTTGGTTTAGTTGCTGCTTTGGCTTGGAATGGCGCAATACAAGCAATCTTCAAACAAATTTTTGGAACTTCAGAAACAATAGGTCCAATGTTAACTTATGCTATAATCGTAACAATAATAGCAGTAGGGGTAACAATATACATAGGAAAACTAGAAGATAAAACAAAAAGAAAATTTGGTGTAGCAGAAGAACAAACAAAACCAGAATAAAATTTTTCTCTTTTTTATTAAAAGCGAGGAGTATACCAACTAAGATCTAATTCTAAAGGTCCAAAGTTCCCTTCCCCATCATTTTTTGAAAGAAATTTATTATATTCCATGTTCCCCCAAATTTTCTCCCCAGGAACCTTAAGTGACAAATCAATATCTCCATCATTATCAAAATCAGCAAATTCAACTTTGGTAGGTTTTTTACTTAATCTTGCCAAAACAACAGGATCGTCAAAAGATCCTTCAGAATTTGATAAACTAGCAATTAACGAATAGTCTCGGAAACCATCATAACTATCCCTAAATCTACCATCTACAACATCTTCCACACCATCCCCATTCAAATCTACCTTTGCTTGATAAGAAGATTCATATCTATCACATCCTACCAAACTAGCCATAAATCCAACACTTAACAATGTTTTTGTTACAAAGTTCATATCATTCGCAACAAAGAATCTATTTATAATCCTTTCGTTTTCAAACCAACCCGCGAACAACCATCAAAGCGATAGCTGCACCCAAAGTCAAAAAGTAAGCAATCTTATTCCAGGCCAAAATCTTCTTACCATCAAAATTCAAAAAAGGAATCATATTAAACGCAGCTAATAAACCATTAATCATTAATCCAATTGACGTAAACTCATTAGAAAACCCAAGTAAAATTAATCCTAAAAATATTACAGCCAAACCAACATTAACTAAAGGACCAGCCAAACTAATTTTACCATTTCTTTCTTTATTAACATAGCCTTGTATCATTACTGCACCAGGAGCAGCAAAAATAAAACCTAAAAAACTCATTAACACAGCTAATACCAACATACCATTAAACGCCCTAAACTCAGCAAAACAATGATATCTTTGAGCAACATATTTGTGCCCCATCTCATGAAATAAAAACCCAACGCCAACTGTTAAAGCAGATATTAATAACCATCCAGTAAACTTAGAAGAAAAAACATCACCACCAGAAAAATAAATAGCAAAAGCTAAAGTAATAGCTGCCCAAGCCTTCAATAAATGTTCAATCTCAACTTCACTAAATTTCATTAATAAACAAAAAATTCAACAGTTTATAAAATTTATCTATTTGTTAAGTTTTATAATCACTTCCATAATATCCCCAATATTCACAAATAAAACATAAATATTTTTAAATACACAACAGGTTTCGATAACTTTTTATACTACGATATATATCGTATCCATATGTTTATAGCTAAAATAAAATTTAGCGCCAAGAACACATTAATAGGCAACAAGTTAGCTAAATATAATTTAAACATGTTTGGATTTCCGTTATCCTTTTATTATGAAAAAGATTGGATCATAGTTCATATTACTGGAACTTTAATTGGAAATGAAAAAAATAAGAAAAAACTTCTGAAAGAATTTAAAAAAGAAAGAAGAGTTATTAATTTTGAGCTAAATGGGGATTTTTTTGTTGGAACTATCAAAGAACCTTTATTTACTAAGATTATTTACAATAAAAATATAATCCACGTTACACCAGCTTATTTATCTGAGAAAGGAGAGGAATTTATTACTATTGGTTGTTTTAAACGAGAACCTTTAATGAAAGTATTTAGATCCTTAAAAAAGTTCAAAAATGGCGAGTTATTAAGTATCAATGAGAAAAAAATAAAATCTATTTCTATTATAAAAGTTCATCCAGATTTAACTGAGAAGCAAAAAAAAGCTTTTAATTTAGCTATTAAAAATGGTTATTACAGTGTTCCTAGAAAAACTAGTGTTAAAAAATTAGCTAAGATTTCTAATTTATGTTTTTCTACTTTTCAAGTTCACTTAAGAAAGGCTGAAGAAAAACTAATTCCATATTTCTTTGAATAAACGATATATATCGCTATAAATTTAATAAGTACGGCAGTGGTTATTTTTTAGTGGTAAAACTTGAGGAGACAAATAAAATGGCAACTGAATTTTTAATAGATCGTTATGAGGATGAAATGGCTAATTTGAGGGAGCTCGTTTTAAATAGTGAAAATCCTGATAGTACTATTACAAAATGTCAAGCCTATTTGGATGGGGTAGAATGTATGATGGATAGACTTTGGATAATTGGAGATTTGATGAGCTTTTTTCAAGCTCCTAGAATAAGGGCAGCCCATGATTTTCTTAGAGAAAGGTATCAAATGGATTCCAGACTAAAAGAAAGTGTACTTGCTGAGCGGGATAGTTGGCTAAAAGGAAAAAGGTGGAAAGGAATGGATGCTTGTTTTGAAGATAACTATTTTGAGGTTTGAAAATAGGAAGATTGTGGAAATGAATAAAAAATCAAGAATATTTAGTCAAGGGGGTATTTTTTAGTGATAAAAATGGAACTTGAGAAAAAAGACCTTGAAGATAAGTTAAGGAATTTGAAGAAAAAAGTATATGGTGGGAACGGAGATAAGCCAAAAACTAATTTTGAATTTCTTTTGGCTGGAGCAAGATTATATACTCCTTTTTATTGTGATTCTTTGCTAGTAGAAACTACTAAATTAGCTAGTTTAACTAATCCAAAATTAAAAAAACGTATTTATTTTGCCACAGGTTTCACTCTTCTTAGTAAGTATGTTGCCCTTGGGAGGGATATATGGTTTATCTGAAATTTTAAAATAAATAACTACAAGAGCATGAAAAAAATGAATAAAAAAACAAGGTTATTTAGCCATGGTATTTTCATTGGATTAGGTACTCTTTGTACTTTTCTTATAGCTAAAGATCAAAATAACTCTATAAGACTTGCTAATCAAACTAATAAAAGATTGCCAAGTTCCATTAAAGATAAAATTTCTTCTTACTTTAATGAAAAATGCAAATTTGAGTCGGATTTAGATAAGATTATGTTTAACTTAGGAAAAGTTTGTGGACTAGCCATCCCTTTCGGAGGGCTTGAATTCTTAAGACATCAAACAAGCATAGATCCAACAACATATTATAGTTTTACCATGGGTGTTTCTGCTTTGACGAATGGTCTAACGTATGGGGCTCTTAAATTGGGGGGCTTAAGAAAGGATAAAGAGGATACAAAATATGAAGAACTTTTTGCCAGATTACCAAAAGATAAAAGAAAGTTAGTAAACCAAGGAAAAAATATCCCTCTATTGCCAAGACTAAAATTAACTGGAAGTCTTGATGATGAAATTAGTATTATTGAAAATGAAATTTTTGGTGGAGAAAAAAGAATAGTTATAGTCGAAAATAAAGAGGGACAAGATAGTCGTTTTGTTTATAGTATTCATGGAACTTATAGTGAAAATTATGGGGAAAACATTAAACAGTGGGAAAACATTGGGAATTCTGGAGTTAATTTATTATTCGGAGTAGGTACAATTGATTCAGATATTGGAAATATTGTTGGAATTGGTTCTCTTACTCTAGGTATGGGTGCAAAAATTTATGATAAATAATTTTCACTTACTCTAATCCCCATAAATACAATAAAACTTACCAAATCACAAGCAAAAAGTTTATAAATCAACCAAGTTCTCAAAATGCTTATGGCAGACCATTCAGACATTATCAAAGAAGTTATGAAAGTTCCTAAGCATATCAGAAATATAGCTATAGCAGCACACATTGATCACGGAAAAACAACTTTCAGCGATAATCTCCTAGCAGGAGCAGGGATGCTTTCAGAAGAGCTAGCAGGAAAACAATGTGCATTAGATTTTCACGATGATGAATCAGAAAGAGGAATCACAATAGACTCAGCTTCTGTATCTATGGTGCACAAAGTAGAAGGTCAAGATTACTTAATAAATTTAATAGACACCCCAGGTCACGTAGACTTTGGTGGCGACGTAACAAGAGCTATGAGAGCAGTAGATGGTGCAGTTGTTCTTTGCTGTGCAGTAGAAGGAATCATGCCTCAAACAGAAACAGTTCTTAAACAAGCTTTAAGAGAAAAAGTAAAACCAATCCTATTCATAAATAAAGTTGACAGACTAATCAAAGAAGTTAAACTAACACCAGAAGCAATGCAACAAAAATTTGTAGGAATTATAAGTGAAGTAAATAAATTCATTGAAATTCATGCTCCAGAAGAATTCAAACAAGAGTGGAAAGTTAATATACAAGATGGTTCAGTAGCTTTTGGTTCAGCATTCCACAATTGGGGAATCAGCTTACCATACATGCAAAAGAAAAATATAACATTCAAAGATATTATAGATGCTTATGAAAAAGGAGATTATAAAGAGCTAGCAAAAAAAGCTCCAATTCATGAAGTAGTATTAGATATGACAATCCAACACCACCCAAATCCAAAAATAGCACAAGAATACAGAATTCCAAAAATCTGGAGAGGAGACCTAGAAAGCGATATAGGAAAATCTTTAATTAACTGTGATCCAAATGGTCCAGTTGCATTTATTGTAACAAAAATAGTTGTAGATAAACATGCAGGAGAAATTTCTGCAGGAAGATTATTTTCAGGAACACTAAAACAAGGTTCAGAAGTATATCTTAACCTGGCTAAGAAAAAAGTTAGACTACAACAAGTTTCTGTATACAAAGGGTCTAAAAGGATGGCTCTTGACGAAATTTCTGCAGGAAATATTGTGGGATTAGTAGGATTAAAAGACACATTCCCCGGAGAAACAGTTTCATCTGAACCAATGGAACCTTTTGAAGCTATCAAACACATATTTGAACCAGTTATCACAAAATCTATTGAAGCAAAAAAAGCTTCTGACTTACCAAAACTAATTGAAGTTCTAAAAGAAGTGGGGAAAGAAGATCCATCCATAAAAATAGAAATTAATGAAGAAACTGGAGAAAACCTAATGCATGGAATGGGTGAATTACACTTAGAAATTATAGAAAACAGAATTGTAGCTGAAAAAGGATTAGATGTACAAACCTCTTCTCCAATCGTTGTTTATAGAGAAACTGTTGGAAAAACCTCTCCAGAAATGGAAGGAAAATCTCCAAATAAACACAATAAATTCTTTATGACAGTAGAACCTTTAGAAGAAAATATTTACAAAGCAATTAAAGCAGGAGAACTTCCAGAAACAAGAATTAAGAAAAAAGATGCAAAAGTAGTTGAAAAATTAGTAGAACTAGGTATGGACACCAAATCTGCTAAAAAAATAAGACAAATCTACAAAGGAAATTTCTTAGTCGATGGTACTCGTGGTATTGTACATATAGGAGAAGTTATAGAAATGATTATGGATGGATTCCAACAAGTCATAGATGCAGGCCCATTAGCAAGAGAACCTTGTTCCAAAATGAGGATTGTTATCAACGATATGAAACTACACGAAGATGCAATTCATAGAGGTCCAGCACAAGTTTATCCAGCAATTAGAGAATCAATTAAGGGAGCAATGAATCACGCATCACCTTATATTTTAGAACCAGTACAAGTATTACAAATTGAATCTCCAGCAAGTTATTTAGGTAACTTATCTGCTATGATTCAAAATAAACGTGGTCAATTACTAAATGTAGATCAACAAGGCGAGCATATTACCATTAAAGCTAAGCTCCCAGTAGCAGAAATGATCGGATTAGCTTCTGACTTACGTTCTACAACATCAGGTAGAGGTTCATACTTCATTGTAGACCAACAATTTGAAAAATTACCTACAAACCTACAACCAAAGATAGTAAAACAGATTAGATCTAGAAAAGGTTTAAGTGAGAACGCTTAATCTATACATATAGTATTTCCCTGCCTTTGATAGAATTCACTAACCGCACCAATTAAATTTGCTATATGTCCAATATCACGAGCATTATAAACTCCAATAACCCCATATCGCTCAGTATGTCTTCTCAAAAATCTCCCATCACCAACATTCTCCTTCCAATGTCTATATGCCCAAGTTTCCTCATCAAGGTCCAATTCAAGTCCATCAACATTCTCAGGTCTTACAACACGCACATAAGCAGTATTAGGAGAATTATATATCAAAACAACTAAATCTTGAAGCTCCATAAATCAGCAAATAGAAACCTACTTATTAAATCTTCTATTTCCAAATCAAACAACCAAAAACCTTATAAATCAAAGATTTTCCCTTAAAATCTAATCATTCTTATATGATGGAGGAGTAAAATGGCTAAAGAAAAACCACACATAAATATTGTATTCATAGGTCACGTAGATGCAGGTAAATCTACATCTGTAGGAAGACTTATGTTTGATTCAGGTAATATAGATGAAAATCAGATGAGAAAATTAAAAGAAAAAGCAGAAGAACTTGGGAAAGGTGGATTTGAATTCGCTTTTGTTATGGATAACTTAAAAGAAGAGCGAGAAAGAGGAGTTACAATCGATCTTTCACACAAAAAGTTCATGACAGACAAATTTGAATACACAATAATTGACGCACCAGGACACAGAGATTTTGTTAAAAACATGATCACCGGAGCATCACAAGCAGATGTAGGTATTCTAGTTGTTGCAGCACCAGAAGGGGTTATGGAACAAACCAAAGAACACTTATTCCTATCCAGAACTTTGGGTGTTCAGCAAATGGGTGTCATGATAAATAAAATGGATGCATCCAAATGGTCTGAAGAGCAATACAACAAAGTTAAGGAAGAAATGACAACCTTACTAAAACAAGTTGGATATAATCCAGATGAAGTTCCAATGATACCGGCAAGCGCATTTGAAGGCGATAATATTGTTAAAAAATCTGAAAATATGGCTTGGTATAAAGGTCCAACATTAAGAGAACAATTAGACTTGTTCAAAGAACCTGAAAAACCAACAGGTTTACCACTAAGACTTCCAATCCAAGATGTGTATAGCATCGCAGGAATTGGTGTTGTTCCAGTTGGTAGAGTTGAAACAGGTACCATGAAGATTAGTGACAAAGTTATTGTTATACCAGCTAGAGATGGCAAAGGTATAACTGGTGAAGTTAAAACTATAGAAATGCACCATGAACAAATCCAAGAAGCTATTCCTGGAGATAATGTAGGATTTAGTGTAAGGGGTATCGGTAAAAAAGACATTGCAAGGGGAGACGTTCTAGGTCACGTAAATAGCCCACCAACACTTGTACAAGAATTCGAAGCACAAATTGTTGTTTTGAACCACCCAAGTGTTTTAACAGTAGGTTATACACCAGTATTCCACATACACACAGCTCAAGTAGCATGTCAAATTACTGAGTTAGTCAAGAAAATTAATCCTGCAACAGGAGAAACTCTTGAAGAAAAACCAGATATGTTAAAGAATGGTGAAGCAGCTATTGTAAAGGTTAAACCAACAAAACCTTTAGTGCTTGAAAAGAACTCTGAAATACCACAAATGTCCAGATTCGCTATTCGAGATGCAGGTCAAACTGTTGCTGCAGGTATGTGTCTAGAACTAATAAAGAAATAATTTCTTTTTCTTTCTTTTTATTATCGATACTTTTATAAACCAACATTTTACCCAAATATAAAATGCAAAAAGCAAGAATTTCATTGGCATCAGAGAACATAGATTCAATTAATCAAATTTGTAGTTCTATTCAAGAGATCGCTGAAAGAACCAAAACTTCTTTAGCAGGACCAATCACATTACCAACAAAAGAATTAAAATTAACAACAAGAAAATCTCCAGATGGTGAAGGAAAAGCCTCTTGGGAAAGGTACTCTATGAGAATCCATAAAAGACTGATTGATTTAGGCGTAGATGAAAGAGCTTTAAGATTAGTTATGAGGGTTCAAATACCAGAAGGGGTTAATATAGAAATAGAAATATTAGAGTAATGGTCTAACCTTTCTTAGGAACTTCACGATAAGATCCTTCCTTCATTCTGTATAAAGCAAGGTTACAATCACAAATAAGTGTTGCCCCAACTGGTGATCTTTCAGTTTCATCAAGAATAACATATGCATTAGTCTCTCGAAATTCCCCATATTTTGTTTTAGCTAGAATATCTCTTTCTAAACAATGACGTTTATAGGCAACATTATCCTGAACATCATCAGCACTATCAGATAAATATTCAATAGTACTAGCAGATACATTTCCAAGATACTCAATTCCTATAATTTTTCTTATTTCATCTCTTGTTAATCTGGTTAATCCTAAATCTTTTGGGACAACATGATCTCGTTTAGGTCTTACATTAGTATCTCTCTTTCTACTACCAGATCTTCTCTGCATTCCTCTCATTAAACAGAAATACTCAATCATTACGTTTGCGCTTACCATTTTCAATCCTTATATTTAATATCTGCCGGTTTAACCTCATAAGCAGACAATACTGGTTTTCCATCCACATCCCTCAATAGATAACTTTCTTCCCCAATTTTAATTATCGTTTCCGGCTCACCATTTCCATCCAAATCTTTGCATTGAATCTCCAATTTATTAGGAGCAATAAAACCTTGCTGGACCTGTCTTTCCGAAGGGATTGACCTACCCGAGTACTCTTTTTCGCAATATTTCCCCAAATAAGCCCCCATAATCAGTAAGTACCCCGCCACCAACCCAAGGGTTAATTTTTTACCAAATTGATCTTCTTCCATTTTTCCTCCTTAATAACCATTTAATAGTAATAACTTAAAACAGGTATATTTATATATTTATCCTCCCAATTGAGACTATAATGGACACAGAAATACTAGAAGATTTGGGACTAACACAAGCGGAAATAAAGGTATATATCAAATTACTAGAACTAGGATCCGCTACAGCAGGACCAATAATAGACAAATCCGGATTACAAAATTCAGTAATACATAGGGCATTAAACTCGCTAATAGAAAAAGGATTGATTAACTTCATAAAAGAAGGGAAAAGAAATATCTATCAGGCAACAGATCCAGAAAATTTCTACAATTTCATAAAAGAAAAAGAAAGGAAGTTTACCAAATTATTGCCAGAACTAAAGAAAAAACAATTAATGTCAAAAGAAAAGGAAAAAGCAACTATTTACAAAGGAAAAAGAGGGATTAACGAAATATATAACATACTAATAAATACAAAGTCAAAAGAATATTTAACATTTGGAGGGGGCCACCAATGTGAAAACCTTATGGGCACTTCATGGTGGAAAAGCATTCACACAAAAAGAATTGCAAACAAACTGTCTTCAAGACAAGTTTTTGACGAAACAGTTAGAGATATAGGAAATAAAATAAATAAAAGAAGAACTTCTAAAGTTAGATTTCTTACAAAAGAATTTTCTCAATTTCAAGAAACAGTAATTGTAGGGGATTTAGTTGCAATAAATATATTCACCGAAGACCCATATGGAGTTCTAATAAAAGATAAAGCAGTAGCAGATGGATACAGAAAACAGTTCGAAATTTTATGGAAAAAAGCTAAGTAACTTCTAAAGAAAAAGAAAAATAATGGTTTAGAAAAGTTTGCATTTCTCCACTACACTGAAACAGGCGACCAAACTTCTTAGCAAATCTCGGATTACTAAGTTTCAAAACTTTATAGATTTCCCTATAAAAACAATAGCTACATATAAATACAGGAGCATCACAAAACACACACTTTGTTTTAGAATCTTCAAAACCTTCAAACAACTGCATATTCTCATCTACATCCTGTTTTAAATTGGTTCCAACAAAACCAATAATTTGTTTTCTAAGGCAGTCAACACAGACAGGATTACTTACTTCGTGCCCACATAGGCTGCAATTTTTTTCAGTAAATTGTTCCATTTTTATAACCCCCTGATTAACTAACTCTAAAAGCCTTGTAAGAGATTTCCAAAAAAAGCCCAAGAATTAGTTTTTTGGTAGATCCCTTAACAACAAATAGAGAACCTACACCCTAGATTAAAAGTACATTTATCCATACATAATAACCTAGTCATACTAATCAAAACAATCAAAAATATATAAAGATTTATATTTTGTAAACAATAGTTAATTTTCACAGAATCACTTAAGGAGTTATATTGTTAAAAACCAAAAAGCTTATAAATAATATACACACTAGTGTGTATATAAAAATGATAGATAAACAAGATATAATAAACATAAATAAAGAATTTGACAACGGGAATCTGATAAATAAAAGTAGTCTAGAATTCGCACTTTCAAGTCTAAGACATTCAAAAGATTGGGTTAAACAACTATCATATTTGGTTAGAGCAATACTAATAGACCATGTATTTGAAGAAGGAAATAAGAGGACTGCATCTGCACTAATGATGGCCATAATAGAAGAACACAAACTAGGTTACGATCCTTACAAAATAGACAAAATAATAATTGAAATATTAAAAAAGAACATAAATGACATAACAAAAATAAGGAGAATGATTAAAGATGCTATCAGGTAAACGAATCGTAAAAAGGGCAAGAAAAATAGTAAATGAACACCCAGAATACTTTGAAGTCTTAATGGAATTCGAAAGAACAAAAAAACTTCCTAAATTAAGTTATAAAAAAAGGGTTAATTTTACAATAGACGAAAATATTTTTAGAAATTTTAGAAACTTTTGCCAAAAAAAAGGATATAAAATGTCTTCCAAAATAGAAAGATTTATGGAAAAAGAGATATCTTAAAATTTACTCAACTGTAACAGACTTAGCTAAATTTCTAGGTTTATCAATATCACAACCTCTTTTCTTAGCAACATAATAAGATAAAAGCTGCACAGGAATAACTGAAACCAAAGGCATTAGATAATCAGAAACTTTCGGAATTTTAATAACTTCATCAAAACCATCTTCTAAACCATTTGTAGTGATAACAATAACTTTACCCCTACGAGATTTAACTTCTTCAATATTACTCAAAATCTTACTATATAACCGACCTTCAGGTGCAATCACAACAACAGGCATATTTTCATCAATCAAAGCAATAGGTCCGTGTTTCATCTCAGCAGCAGGATAACCTTCAGCATGAATATAAGATATTTCTTTCAACTTTAAAGCACCTTCCAGAGCAATAGGAAAATTATAATGTCTGCCCAAATACAACGCATTATTACCTTCAAAATATTTAGAAGCAACCTCTTCAATTTTAGAGGAATCCTTTAACATTTCAGAAACAATACCAGGAATTCCTTCCAACTCATTCAACATTTCTTTAGCCTTTTCACTATCTAACGAACCATTTAACCTACCCAAATAAACACTCAACAAATACAAAACCGCCAAATGAGAAGTAAAAGTTTTAGTAGATGCAACTCCAATCTCTTGCCCAGCATGCAAATAAATCCCACCATCAACCAACCTAGCTATTGAAGATCCAACACTATTAACCAAACCAATAGTTTTAACTCCTTTTTTCTTAGCCTCATTAATAGCAGCTATTGAATCAGCAGTTTCTCCACTTTGAGATAACACAACAAGTAAATCATCTTCTTTCAAAACCGGTTTCTTATACCTGAATTCAGACGCATATTCCACTTGTGAAGGAATTTTCGCAATATCTTCTAACAAATAACCACCCACCAAACAAGCATGCCAAGAAGTTCCACAACCAACCAAAATAATCCTTTTAATCCTTTTCAATTCTTTTTCAGAGATATTCAAACCCCCAAATTTAGCAGTGTCATTATCTATCCTCCCCCTAAAAGCCCTATGAATTGTTTTTGGTTGTTCATGTATTTCTTTCAACATAAAATGCTCAAAATTTCCAATAGAGGTTTCCTCTATTTCTTCATTTAACTCATTAACATCTCTATTAACATCAACATTGCTTAAATCTCTAATAGAATAATTACTTTTAGTTAAAATACCAACATCCCCATCTTGTAGATAAACAACTTTCCTAGTATATTTTTGAATAGGAAGAATATCTGAAGCAACATAGAGCCCATCATTAGCAATACCCAACACAAGGGGGCTACTTTGTTTAGCAACATACAATTTGTGGGGTTTTTTTCTATTAATCGCAACAATAGCAAAAGCACCTTCAACCAGCTTCAAAGCTTTCATAAAAGCATCCCCCATACTATTCCCTTCTTTAATTAAATCTTCTATTAAAAAAGCCACAACTTCACTATCTGTTTTACTTCTAAAATTATATCCTTTTTCTCGCAAAACTTTTCTTAAAGAACTGGCATTTTCTATTATCCCATTATGAACAATAGCAATTTCTTTATTTTCACTAAAATGCGGATGAGCATTAACATCATTTGGCTCCCCATGAGTTGCCCAACGAGTTTGCGCGATACCAACACAACCTTTTAATTCAAAAAGCTTTAACTTAGAGTTAACATCCTTTATCTTTCCTGCACCCTTTCTACATACTAATTCCTTCTCAAAGATAGTAGCAACCCCACACGAATCATAACCTCGATACTCTAACCGTTTTATCCCTTCTAAAAGAATAGGAACCGCCTCTTTCTCACCAATATAAGCTGATATACCGCACATAAAAGAAAAAACATAAAACACTTTATAAATTTTAAGGATTACCTTTTCATTAATTGAACACTTTTAATGCCATGCTTTTTAGTAACTCTATCCACTTCTAAAATAACTTTCCTAAGCTTAATTTTATCCCCTCTAATAGGAACTTTTTTCAACTTATGTTCAACAAAAGCACCAATAGTATCAAAATGTTTAGATTTTAAACCAACATGTAATACTTTATTCACTTCAGCTACAGAAACCTTAGCATCAACTCTAATTAATTTTTCATTTATTTTTCTGATGTATAAACCCCCCCTTTTACTCTTATCAAAAATATCACCAACAATCTCCTCCAAAATATCTTCAACAGTAGCTAAACCAATCAATTTCTTTCCATCTAAAACAATTGCCATTGGAATTTGTTTACCTTCAAACTCAGAAAGCAAATCATCAATCTCCTTATCAGAATCAACAAAATAAGGTTTCTTACACAAACTTTTAATCTTAATATTAAACTTTTTATTTTTCATAGCTTTCAAAACATCATCTACATCTAAAACTCCAACTATTTTACTTCTAACATAAACAGGATATTTAGAATAAGAAGTCTTAACCACAAAATCAACAACATCTTTTAATTTTTTCTCCCCATCAACCATCTCAATATCATCTTTTAGTGTCATTACTTCTACTACTTTAGTACCTTCAAATTTCAAAACATTATGCATAATATTCGCCGCTTCCTTACCCAACAACCCTTCATCACGTCCCATAGTGACTATTGTTCTTAATTCTTCTTCAGAAAGAGAACCATCTTCTTTAGAACCTAATAATTTCAACATCCCCTTAGATATCATTCCAAACAACCAGACAAAAGGTAATAAGATGTAAGACAAAATTTCAATAGGCCTCGCAACTAAAAGAGAAATTCTTTCTGCATTTTGTGCAGCAAATGTTTTAGGGGTTATCTCACCAAACACCAAAATCATAAAAGTCATAATTCCTGTAGCAATTCCAAGACCACTAGAACCAAACAATTGTGTAAACACAACAGTTGCAAAAGAAGCAGCACCAATATTAACTAAATTATTCCCTATTAGTAATGTAATAATCAATTTATGAGGATTACTTTTTAATCTATGAAATGTTTCTGCCCCCCTTTTCTTTTGTTTCAATAAAGTCTTAACTTTAACTTGATTAAGAGAAATCATTGCAGTTTCTATTCCAGAGAAAAAACCAGATAATAAAATTAATACAACTAAAATCGAAATCTCTATCCATAACATAATCTAAATCCTAGAATTTTTTATATTTAAATTGTTCTATTTTCTTTTTTTATAATCCCACAAAGCAGCTAAAATAAAAAGTAACTGTAAAACAATAAAAATATAATTTTTTATAGAAATACTATATATCAATAAAAAAATCCCCCCAAAAATATAATACAAATCTTGATTTCTTCTTGTTTCTTTAAATCCTCTTCGTTTAACAATAACCCCTAAAATAATTAAAATAAGACCTATCCCTCCCAGTATCAAAATAATATCTATCATAAGATTTATTAACTTAATTTAAGTATATTTAAAACATTCGGAAAGACAAGATTTATAAATTACTTTTACAGCTCAATTTCTATGCCGCGATCGCATAATCTGGTATTGCACAGGCCTGGAAAGCCTGGCCCTCACGGGCATCTGGGTTCAAATCCCAGTTGCGGCGTTTTTTAAAATGATTCAACAAATAAAACAAGAACTACAAAAAAGTGCCAACTTAGAAAAAGCTAAAATCTACATGAGATTCTTCAAAACAGGTCCAAAACAATATGGAGAAGGGGATCAATTCTTAGGATTAACCATGCCTGAACAAAGAGTAATAGCTAAAAAATATATAAATATTTCACTAGAAGTTCTTCAAGAATTAATAACCTCTTCCTACCACGAACATCGAATGACTGCATTAATAATTCTAACCTACAAATATAAAAAAGCAGATGAAGACACAAAAAAAGAGATTTATGATTTCTACATAAAAAACTACAATTCCATAAACAACTGGGATTTAGTAGATGTAACCGCACCAAATATAGTAGGAGAGTATTTGCTAGACAGAAAATCGAGAAAAAGAATACTATATGAGTTTGCAACATCAGATCACCTATGGAAAAAAAGAATAGCAATAATTTCAACTTTTACTTTCATAAGAAATAACGATTTTCAAGACACAATTAATATTTCAGAAATACTTTTACAAGACAAACACGATTTAATCCACAAGGCAGTTGGTTGGATGTTAAGAGAAATGGGGAAAAAAGATGAAAAACAGTTAATAAATTTCTTAGATAAACATTATAAAATAATGCCTAGAACAATGCTCAGATATTCCTTAGAAAAACTTTCAGAAGAACAAAGAAAACATTATATGAAAAAATGATCATTAAGAATCAATTGCATCTTTAGCTTTCCCTTTATAGGGCACCAAACTCTCCACACCTTCAACATGAAACTCCCTCATACAAGGATACTCACTTTCCCAATAATCATTACATATGGGACAAAAACGAGTTCCAAACCATTCGGAATGATAAATATTTCCATTTGGACTTACGATATAAGAAACATCCCCCTCATCCTCAAATCCCCATCCTTTATCAATAAATTTCTTAATCCGTTCATCTAATGATACACCAGGCATATCAACAAAATAATACACAAAATATAAATACCTTCCTAAAAAACAAAGAGTTATGAAAATCCCACTACCAAAAAATTATAACTATGAAAAAACATTAGAAGAGTTAGATGAAGAACAACTAAAAGCAAAAATAATGATAGATATCTTCAAAGAAATAAAAAAAAGACAAGAAGAACACCCAAATAAATGCCCTTGGTGTAATAATTAATTCAACCTATCAAACTACTCTTTTTAGATTTCTTACGTTCTCTTCTTATCATAAAGAAAAATATCACAAAAATAATCAAAGCATAAATAATCAAATAAACAATTGAATAAACATTAAAACTTCCAGTTGATCTTACCCATTGATTTTTAAAAGAAAGCTTCACTATTCCATCATTCGTTTCTAAATAACTAACAAAAACACCATACCCCCCAACATTTATCTCTTTACTAACTCCAGATTCAATAATGTACTCTACCCCATTAACACTAAGTGTAACACTTTCAGCATTAACATCATAAATACTCAAAGTTTCAGAAATATCATTTATAATTAGATTATAATCTCCCCCAGATGTAACAACCTCAACAGCATTTCCAGAAATATCTATCTCAGAACCACTAAGTTCCCAACCCTCTTCAAATAAACAAATTCCACAATCAGAAACACAATCTTCACAAGATTCATTTGAATCGCAAAATCCATCCCCACAATAAGTTATTACTTCATCATCTATATCATCATCATTTCCACCATTGCCACCATTGCCCCCATTAGTATTACAAACACCACAATCTAAAGCACAACTACTACAACTTTCCTCAGCATCACAAGTAGAATCCCCACAAATACTATCCCTAACAACCCTAACCAAATTAACAACTAAATCTTTAGAACCGGTAACAACCAACTTGAAATCCATATCAAAATCCAGCCCATTGTTAAACTCACAACCATTAATATCTAGAGTATAAGTTTCAACACCCCCGCTTCCATCTGTGGTTATATCTTCACTAGAAACCTCCTCCGCACCATAAGAATATATCAAATTCCAGGTAGTTGCTTCCTGATCTAAAATTTCAACCTTAATCTCACACTCCCTCCTAACAACAAAATTATCATCCAAATCAAAGTATATAGTATTATTACCTGAAATTAAATCAGTTCTTCTAGCAGTATAATCATAGAAAGATCCTGCTCCAGAATCAAATCCTTTATAGTAATATAATGCGGGGACAGTCATACCCCCCTCAACATCTCGTTGCATTAACCAACGTTCAAAATTCTTAATATTAGTTCCCCCATAATATTGTGGATTAATAACTGCTTCAAATAATCTAGCCCAAGCATCCGGAGAATTATCCACTGTTTTACCAAATGAAAGTCGGGCATATTTACTTAATGGAGGATTTATTTCTTCTGCAGGGGGATAAGACCATAACCAACGTACGCGTGATTGTAACGCCCTCATAATAGCCATTTTATACCTATAAGGATCACTGTGATAACTACCAAAATACCATTCCCAAGTAGAACCATATGCTTCATTTTCATCTCCAAAATATCTTCCATCAAAAATATGACTACCTTCATCTACAATCACATAACCATCAACAACCTCATTGGCAAAAGAATCCATATCTAATCTCCAAGTATATGTCTCCACACCCCCATGTCTATTACCCAAACCCTTAGACCAAGCATAATCAATTAAATCTCTAGAAACTTGCTCAAAATCTGGACGTTCCTGAAACCATGCAGGCCGTTCACCAACCCATGCAAGTCTATATTCATTACCTTCAAACGCTTCAGCATAAGCATCAATTCTTGAGGAAAGCCAATCATACATAACTTCCGGAGTAAGACCCCAATCTGACTCAATATCATCAAGATATGGTTGCATCATCCATAATTCTTCTCCACGACTATTACTAATACCATGCACATAAACTGATTCTAAACGAGGATCATTATTATATTCTTCACCAAGTGCGATAACTAAATTATTGAAATGATTTCTTATTTCTTCGCGCCATTGGGGGATAACAATAATATCAAACAAATCACCAACTATCGGCAAATTTTCTGGATCCAAACCATATTCTTCATAAACCCACTCTGGAACTTGGTTTGAAACAGTAATGCCATTATTAGAACCACCAACAGTAATGCTTAACAAATGAAGGCTTCCAGTCTTGCCTTGGGCTGCTAAACTAGTCAAACGATTTTCCAATATCACCCAGTCATACACGCCTTTTTGCGGTTCCAAATCACCCCAGCCAATCCACATATTCCCCGATACAGCATTATCACACGCCCCACACACATAACCAGAAAACTCCTCTGATTCAACCCAATTAGGCAAAGAATAATCTTCCCCATCAACACGAGAAACAATTATTTCTGGCAAAGGCGCATCTTTCAAAATCGGTGAATATCTTTCCTTAGTTAATTCATCCCACATAGAAGGTTCAAGAATAAAAAAGAGACAACTAATAATAACTATTAAAATTAATAAATAGGCCCTCTTTTTCATGTATTAGATAGTATAAAAGAGTTTTAAAAGCCTATCGACTAGTAAATTATTTAAATAACAAATTTAAAAGTTAGTTATGGAACTTTTAGTATTAGGAATATTTTTAACACAAACCTATGAAAGGGCCATATTTATTTTAAGACAAATTTTAACTCAGGAAGTCCTTTGGATATTAGCACCATTAGTTATAACTCTAATTTTAATGGAAATGTATTTTGGGAGATATAAAGAAGAAGAACTCGGATGGAATACAGCATTTGGAAATACATTAATATTAATTTTTATCTCTGCAAACCTCATACACCACCTACATATTAATCAAATGTGGATGGATCCAGTAAGAACAGGAGTAGTTATCACACTATTATTCTTAGGTTTTGTCTTAACTTTAATAGATTTCTTTCATGCATTACCAGAACAACTAGCATTTGCAATATCATCAAAATTTCCAATAAGCTTTATAGCCTTTTTAGCAATTCTTTTTGTTCACGCAAATATCCCATTAAACTATATAACTTTAAGCGCATTTATAACAATATTCTTAGCAGCTTATTTAATAATAACAATTATACATTACACCACTCCAGCATTCAAAGGATTACTACCTCAAGAAGTACCAGAACCAATGGAAAAAGAAACAGGTTAACCAACCCTTTCATCTAATTCTGTTTTTTGAACTTTTTTAGCTTCTGCTTCTAAATCAATACCAAGATCCTTCAAACCCTTAACATGCGCTTGAATTAATTGATCAACAACACTAACCATTTTAGCCAATTCATTTCTTTCATTACCTAGTGTGTTTAAACTTCCCTTATGGAACCCAACCAACTCTTCTTTACTCATTTTTTCTTCAGTCATTTTTTATATTCTCCTTACTTATATTTCGATATTTGTTTTATTATAGCTTGCGAAATAAAATCATCTTCATCAGCAAATAATTTTGTTTTTTCTATAACTGCCTTAACACTTTCCATCAACTGTTTTGGAACTTCAATTTCCACTGTTTCCATCAAATCACCTCACAAATATAATAAGAAAAAGAGACATTAATGGTTTATAAAGATTCTTATTAAATAAGGCTCTTCTTTTTCTTCTTTTTTTTAATAATAATTATTATCAATAAAATAACAATTCCAATAACAAACCAAATCCAATTAGATAATAAAAACTCACAAACAATTACTGTATAATCCACACCAACAACTCTTTCCTCTGGCAGTTCAACAGGAACAATAATCTCAAACAAATCACCAGAAGAAATTGGCTCTTGATTTGCAGCATAAGTCATATAACAATTATACACATATCTTCCAGGTTCTGTACCCTCTGGAACCCTTAGATTCCTATCAATAGTAGTCTGAACAGCAACAGCCAAAGTTTCACTAAAAAAATCTAATTTATTTCTATCTTCACTTAAATCTTCTATGGTACACACCAAATAAACATCGACAGGCCTTATAGTACCAAAGTTGTACAAAACAATATCTGCCGTAACATCACTACCCGCCATAAGTTTCGGATATTCCTCTCTTAAGAAAACTTTAATATCAAACAATACATATCCCTCATCTTCACAATCTCCCTTATCATAATTACATTCAGTAACATTACAAACAACATCACAATCACCATTCCCCAACCAAAAAGAACGACATCCAGGCGCACATTCATTAAAATCGCCATCACCAGAAGTATCTCCTTGTGCTACAGCTTGCTCTTCTGTTGTAAAAATAAACTCACTACTAGAAACTAAATTCCCCCCATCACTTAATTCAACCCTCCAATAATAAATTGTTCCATAATTTAACATTCCAACCAAATAAGTGCTTTCTATCTGATCACTAGAAACCAATTCAGGATCAGTTTCAGCTCCAAAATAAACATTATAAGTTAAACTATCTTCATTTGGATCATCAGCAAACCAAGATAAAGTTGGACTCAAAACAACATCTATTGCCTCATCCATTGGAGAAGGATTTATAGGTTCATTAGGGGGCAAATTCTCAACTTCCGTTCTAAAACTCCAAACAGAACCAATAGTCTCACCAAAATTATCATTCGCTATAATTTGCCAATAATAATCAGTGTCGTAATTTAAAGTATAATCAATACTATAAGAAAACACTTCTATACCTTCAGCCACTAAATCAACTGGATCAGTTTCAGTTCCAAAATAAACATCAAACAACAAAATCTCTTCATCAGGATCATTTGCATCCCAATTCAAAATAACACTTTCAATCTCAATATCTAATCCCTCACTAGGAGGGTTAAGATTAGATAACAAAGGCAAACTATTACATTCTGCAATTAAAATACACCTACTAAAACAATCTTCTGGTGAGGGACTTAGTTGAGGTCCATCTTTCACAGGAAATACTTCTCCAGGATCATCTAATTCACAAACACGAACTTGCTGCATTTCATTAAGAGCACAGCTTCCGCCACCACAGATATCATTTTCCCATTCAGTACACCCTATACAAACTACAGGAGATAATCTTGGACCTTCATAATACTTTGAAAAGAAAATAACTAAAACTAACAACACTAACGCTATTAACCCCATCTGCCCCTTTTCCATATAATAAAAAGAATAAAAGTAATATATAGAACTTTAGTAAAACGGCCAAGCTGAATGTCCGAACTGAACTAACAAATCAAATTTTAAGTCTTTCAAGCCTAAGGGAGTATCACAAGCACCCCAACAAGAACCAGACCAGATAACAAATTCACAGTTTACTTTAGCTTTCAATTCCTTAACAACCTTGGTTGCTTCTGGTTTCAAACCATCTGGCAATTGCAAACAAACCCGTTTAGATTTTTCTTTCTTAATTAGTTTTGCTAAATCCTCCAACTCTAAATCATATTTCATAAAAAACAATTAATTACGTAATCTTTTAAAGTTTGCCCCATTTAACTATATATGCCAATAGAGGAAAAGTTCCCATGTGGTGGATTCAGTAACTTAGAAGAATCAAATACAGATAAAAGAATGCCTTGTTTATTTAATTGGATACAAACCCCTCAATACAATTGTCCATTAGAGTTTTATCAAAGAATATGTGCAGAAAGGGGAAAAGATTTATGTGAAAAATTCATAGGACTATACAACGAAATGGGGGACAAACAAGGAAAGAAAAGAATGGAAAGAATAAAATCAGAACTATTAAAACAATATAAAAAACATGAAAAAAAATAAAGAAACTACAAATTCTTTCAAAGAATGTTTTAACATAATGTAAAAAGTAGCAAAAAAAATAAATTAAATCAATCCAAATAACTCAGATAAATTCAACTCAAAACAAGAAACTGGATTCTCTAATTCAAACTTACTTAAAACCAAAGGACTTAACTCACCAATATAAGCAACATTCTTTCCTTTAATAGAAACACGACCAACACGACCAGGAATAAAAGAATCATGTTCAACAGCTTTCACCTTCCCTTCTAAACCTAAAGCAGATAACAAAGAATCTAAAATCTGACGAACTTCAGTATAATTTGCAGGAGTAAACAAAAGCCCAAGACGAACTTTTTCTTTAGGAGTAAAAACAGTTCCAGCCTCAAATATTTTCTGGGGAACTTCATAGTGTTTATTAGACTTCAAAACATCCAATAAAGAGGGAATCATCCAAGCACGCAAAACATTATACTCTTCATTTAAGGCATTCTCTATCTCAACCAACCCTACCTTAACATTCATTTTTTTAGTTTGATCATCTTTCTTAGCTAAATTATAAGTATTAGTTTCTAAAAATCCAAACCCAACCAAAATATCACAAACTTTCTCCCTAAACTTTTCAAACTCATTCTCAGAAGCAATACAACCAAAATCACTTAAAGTTTCTTCAAAGTTTTCATAACCATAAGCAATCGCAATATCTTCAACAATATCTATTTCTCCTAAAACATCCACCCTATAACAAGGAACTGAAACAAATCCATTACTATAATCATAACCCATCTTAACTAAAAGGGTCTTAATATCTTTAAGTTCCAACCCCAAAATTCGATTAACATAATTCAAATCAATTTTAAATTTTCTAGCTTTCAAATCAAGATAGCTTTTTCCACCAACATTAACAGAATAGATTTCACCGCCCCTATCAGCCAAACCAGTAATAATTATATTCAAAGCTTGCTCACAAGCCCTCAAATCCAAACCAGTAACATCAATAAATAAATTCTTGGTTTTACCAGTAACTTTAGTTTTTTCAGAATTAATTATTGGAGGCATGCTCAAAACCTGTTTTTTACTATCAATCCAAATTGGATACTCACTAAATCCTTCTAATAATTGTTTATAATCAACTCCTTTTGGATGTTTGTCTAAAATTTCTCTCAAACTCATTTCTTGATTCATTTCCAAAGGAACAAACTTAAATCCTTTAGCTTTTGTAGTGTAAGTCAAAGGAAATTTAATCATATCCAAATCATAAACACCAATAGATAATTTTTTTCTATTCCTACCAAAAGTCATATGTATTTTTTCTTGCACTTGCATAAGAGATTGGACAGCAACATTATTCAATTTAATATTTTTTACAACAGCACAAACCATTTCAGGTCTAACCTTATCAACTTTTTTATCAACTTTAACATTTAATCCAGATTTTTTAACATTATATTTTCTCAAACCTTTTTTAACACCAACAAAACTACTTAATGCTCTAGCAAAACCTTCTGCGCTTAACATATCAGGCCTATCTGGAAATACTTCAACAACAATTTCATTTCCATTAATATGTTCTAAATCAGTTCCAAGCATAGAAATCCTATCTTTAAGCTTTTCATCAGATAGTTTCTTTCCTACCAATTCCAATAAATCCTTTTTATCTAGTGTTATTGTTGGCATATAATTTTCATTATAATTAATACTTTTAAATCTTTTCTATTTCAAAATTTTAGAATTAACTTCTTTGACCATTCTTTTTCTTAATTTATATGTATTTGCCCACTGTGCGTAGCCAAACCACCCTTGTAAGCTTTTGGCAATAGTAAAGGGGACAATCACCCCCATCGCAAGCATTTCATCAAATTCTCTTTGAAACTTTCTAAGATTACTCTTTCTCAATAATCTATGTTTCCCATATATTCTATATCCTAAAAAAGTTATTCCATTTTTTAGAGATTTTATGTCTGATTTATCTGGATGAAGTTCAATTTTAAGGGTTTTCAAATATTTCTCTATTTTAATTTTGTATTTTTCTAAAATTTCTTTATCTTCATGTAAAATCACAAAATCATCAACATATCTAATATAATATTTTGCTTTAAGATTATGTTTAATAAAATAATCCAATTCATTTAAGTAAACATTAGCAAAGAATTGTGATGTTAAATTTCCTAATGGCACACCCTTTCCTTTAATCTTTGCGTCGAAATTATCTAATATTTGTTTTATCAGCCAAATAACTTTATTATCTTTTATGTTTCTGCTAATAATGTCTAATAAAACAGTATGATCAACACTATCAAAATACTTCTTGATGTCTGCTTTTAATACGTATCCTTTAATCTGGTTCCTTGTTTTTGCAACTCTGACAAGTAAATTGTTTTCACTTACTTTTCTTTTAAATTCTTCAAATCTTTCTACTGCTTTATGTGAACCTTTATTTATTCTGCTAGCATATGAATCGTAGACGAATATTTTTTCGTATATTGGCTCTAGAATATTTACAATTGCATGATGAATTACTCTATCTCTAAAGTTAGAAGAATGTATTATTCTGGTTTTAGGATCTCTAATTATGAACCTTTTTAACTTTCTTGGTTTGTAAGTTAAACTTTTTAGTTCTTTTTGAAGCTGTAAAAGATTTTCTTTTAAATTTACTTCAAATTCTATAACATATGGAAGATTGCCCTTATTCTTTTTTGCCTTTTTAAAAGCTAATTCCAAGTTTTTATATGAACAAATTCTTTGATATAAATTTCTATAAGCCTTCATATTTCTATATTTAATGGGATTGACTCGGGTTATTCCGACAGAGGAAGTCTCGTCTTTTTTTAGATTTCGAGTTCTGAGGATTCCTGTTGCAATTGAAGTTCGACCTATCAGAATTGGCGTTGAACCTAGCGACAGATTGTAGCAAATTCATTAAGTTTCACCACAACTTTAGTATTCGCGAAAGAGCTTCCCACACGTCTTTTAAAGCTACTAACTATCGTTGTTGAATTTCATGGCATCTAACTTAAACCGTCATGCACTATGAATCTACGTGTAGCCCAAGTCTTCTATCTTATAAGAGATAGATCCCATGGGACTATTAATTCAAACTAAATTATTTTAAAAGACTTTCTATAATAGACAATATTAAATTACCCAATTTTTCGCGCGCGTACCCCGACAGAGGAATCCGAGAACTGAGGATTCCTGTCGCAATCGAAGTTCGACCTATCAGAATAGGCGTTGAACCTAGCGACTCTTTCATTTGTTGATCCTGGAGTAGAATTTACTCTCCAAATATGACCATCTTTTTCTCTAAACCATTTATATACGTCATTAATCTCTCCAGGCGATTGTTGTGTTGACAATAAAGCTTGCAATGCTTGTTGTGAATTTGTTCCAGATTCTTTAATCCATCCATCTGGACCCACAAAAGGAATTTGAACTTCATAACTATCACCTAATCCGTGATTATGTACAACTAAATCATCTCCATTAGGTTTATATTTAACTCTAGATAAAGTCATTAACCATTTACCATTAACTAGATCTGCTAATGTTGTTCTTGCTTCTTCTATCTCCTCTTTAGATGAACCTTCTCTATTTTGGTATAGTGTGTTGAACACTGCATGGAATAATGGGTAGTCTGGACAATAAAAATCATCTTGTGAATCTTCTCTTCTATTTTT
>JAIOSD010000060.1 GCA_021107835.1 archaeon | reverse complement strand
CTGATAAACCTTCTTCTTGGATTTCTATCCCCCCAACTCCTTCATAAACTAATCTTTCAGAAGGAGAAAAATAACTCAGAACAGAATCAAAATATTGTATAGTTTTTTCATACCAATTCATTCTCACAAAATTAGGAAACCCAACAAATTTATAAGTCTTATGAAGCAAAAAACATTAACCTTATAAACCATATACTGCAGAATATACTTGTAGGTAAGTGCCTGACTAACCTGTCAATGGGAGGAAAGTCCACACACTAAATATCGGTCGCTTTTTAAGTCGGAGAAATCCGAGGCAACCGCTCAGAAACGGCACGACCTTAAACCGTTATAACCAATGATGCTGTGAAGCTTTTGGCAACAAAAGTGAGTTAACCAGTTGAGAAGGTCTAAGGAAACGATGAAACGGCGAGTCCCGGCTTAGTGCAAGTCTTGAAGACGCTTAGTTGAATGTCAGGATGGTTCGTTCGATTACGAGAACCTAACAAAAAGTGGCTTACACTTGCCTACACTTTCTTAATCATCCAACTCAACATCAATTTTAATTAATTCTTCTTTTACTGAATTAGTTATCCTTAAAAGATTTGCATCAAATTTATCTTGTTTTTTTATTAATAATTCTACATCAAATTCTAAATCTTTAACTTGAGAATCAATATTTCCTATTCTTAGTTTATACTCTTCAACTTCATCTTTCTCAATTAGTAAGTCATCAAACTCCCTTTGCCTTTCAAATATATCTTTTATCCTTTTAGATATTGTTTCGCTTTTAACTTCATCTAGCAAACTAATTATTTTTTCTCCTTTATCTTTCAAAAGCATATAATCAAAGTTCTCCCTATATTCTTTTATAATCTCTCTTCTTTTTTTATCACTATGAAACTTTTTAGCTAATGATTTCAAATCAAATAAATTCTTTAGACCATCTTTTTCTTTAGCAATATAATCTTTTTTATTTTCAATTTCTACTTTTTTATCTAAATAACCCTTGGTATTTTTGATTTTTTCAATATTATCTTTAACAAACTTTTTTTCATCTTCAAAAGCTTTAATTTTCCCCTCAATTTCTTGTTTTTTATCATCATTTAGGGATTTTAGTTCTTGAATTTTTTCTATTTCTTCTACCTTTTTTTTAACAAAACTAAAGATACTCACCTTTTCAATCAAATCTTTATTTCTTTCTACTGTTTTTTTAAAATAAGTAATGAAATTCTTTAAACTATCTTTAGTATTTATCACTTCTTTCCCAACAAGAATAGTCGCTTTTTCATAATTTATTCTAGAATTTTTCTGAAATTCAAAAGTTATTATATCAACTCTTTCTATCAAATAAGGAAGTTGATTCAATTCTAATTTCCTTAATTCTCTTACTAATTTTTTAAGATGAAGAATATACTTATTTAGATTCCCTTCTGCTATAGATTTTATTCTTTCACTATCCTTAATATTTTTTACATTTATATTTTCTAATATTTCAGTTTCTTCTTCAAGTTCTTTGATAAGTTTAAAAATCTGTTCTTTAATTAATTCTAAAAGATTTTTTTCTTCTTTCTCAACTTCTATTGTTTTATTATTAATCCAATCTTTCAAATCTTTAGGGCTTATTCTTTCTTTAGAACTTATTATTTCCTTACTCTTCCCCAATCCAAGAAACTTAAGAATGTTCATTTTCTAATATGCTCTAAAACTAGTTTACAATTGCTTAATAAATTTTGCTTTTCCTTGAACAACACTTTTAAACTTAATGTGTCTTTTATTGTTTAACACAAAAAAAGAAAGGTTTAAATCTCAAATACAATAAGATAAATAAAAAATGAAATTACGCCCATTAAAAAAAATTGGTAAGTGGTTAGGTAAGAAAGAAAAACCAAAACTAAAGGTTGGACTCGCTTTAGGTAGTGGGGGCATTTTTGGATTAGCACATATTGGTGTGTTAAAGGTATTAAAAGAAAATAATATTCCAATAGATTTTATTGCAGGAACAAGCATGGGTTCTTTAGTTGGGGCATATTATGCCCTTACTAGTATCGAAGAATTAGAAAGAAAAGCAACTTCATTAACAAAAAAAGATTTAGTAAGATTAATAGATATAACTTTCCCTAAAAATTCATTGATTTCAGGGAATCGAATTAAAAAATTCATTAAAGAGACCTTCCAAGATAGTTCATTTAAGGATATGAAAGTCCCTTTAAAAATTGTTACAACAGATTTAGAATCTGGAAAAGAATTCATAATAGAAAAAGGCAAATTAGCAGATGCAATAATGGTTAGTATCAGTATTCCAGGGATATTCCCCCCAATAAGATTAAATGGAAAATTATTAGCAGATGGGGCAATAATAAATCCCACCCCGACAGATATAGTTAAAAAAATGGGTGCAGATGTTGTAATAGGTGTGGATTTAACAGTAACAAATAAGGTCGAAATAAAAAATCCAAATATTTTTAAAACACTAATGCGTTCGTATGACATTCTTAGAACACAATCCGTCAAATTTAATGTTAGTGAAGAAGATGAAAAAGTATTAATTATCAGACCAAAAATCCCCCATTACAATTCATCAAAGTCCTACGAAATACAAAAAATAATAGGAGAAGGAGAAAGAATTGCGAAAGAATCCTTGCCCCAAATTAAACGACTACTTAAAAAGAAAATACAAAACTAGAATTTCTAAAAGATGAAATTAGTGATTTAAGACTTCCAGAGTAGATTAGAAACGTTTATCTCCTTCCACAGCATTATATCGGTCTCCTTTATAAATAACTCAAAATATCGATATATTACATTAGTATAGGAAAATCATTAATTTTCCTTTATTTTACCACATTTAGAAAAAGAAGGAATTAACTTTTAACTTCCCAATGACCCCCTTTAGCAGGACCAACTCTCTTAACTAAACCTAAATCCTTAAGTTTCTTTATGTTCTTCCTTATATTCTTTTCAGTAATTTTAATAATATCACTTAATTCTTTTTGGGTTATGTTAGGATTTTTCTTCATTTCAATGACAATTTTTCTTTGATTTTCAGTTAATTTTTCTAGGTCCTTTTCTAGGTCCTTTTCTAGGTCACCGAACTTCTTACCTAAAACTCTTTCCTCATAACTATCTGTAGGTCTAACAAAAGTAATACCAAAGAAATTTTTATTTACATCAATCTTAGGTTTACTTAACTTATACTCTTTCATTGCATTATCAATACGGAGCAATCCAGAACCAGATTTTTCAGCTAACTCCATTCTCTGCATCAGTCCAAATAATAAAGGATTTCTTGGAACGCTTTTCTTATACAAATCTTTCAAAGTTAAATTACCAATCAAACCGCCAGGATTAATTATCTCAATTCTATCCTGATAAACATCCACCTGTATATGTGCGGTAGAGAAATAATCTCTATGGGCAATAGCATTCAATATTGCTTCTCTTAAAGCATCTTCAGGTATTTCTATTTTTTCTTCACGAGGGCCGCCTTTGATAATATATTCAACTTTTAGATTGGATTTTAAGTAAGTCAAGGCATTCTGATAATTGGAGTACAAATCCTCATCGAATTCTTTTCTATCTAATATTTTATACTTATTATCTCCGTGATACAAAACACAGCTTATAGTCGCATTTAAAAAGAATTTGCTAACTCTATGGCAGAATAACAGTACACCAGCGTTTCTTAGTTTTTCATTCTCCAAAAGTTTCAGATTCTCTAATATTTGCTTCTTATCAAGGACTTTACTTATGTTTGCTTTGTCTAAGAAAAAATTAAATTTCTCTTTATCAAAATCCTTATCCAAGTCAAACTTTTTGTGCGGGATATCATCAAACCTCATATAATTTTCACTAATAAATAAATCTCTTACTTCATCTCTTTCTAATTTTTGTGAATTTGCACCATCTCTTAGATAAAAGTTGCCCCCAACAGAATGAGGCTTATCATCACTATCAAAAACATCAATAATTAGAACATTATCAATATTAGTTATATCTATTTTAATAGAAGGTTTTATGTTTCTTGCATAATTCTGTATCTGAGATTTTAATCTGTTTGTTATATTTATTCCTTTGATTTTGCCATCATCTTTTACACCCAATAAAATCTTACCACCATTAGTATTTGCAAAAGCACACATCTCTTTAGCAATAGAACTATTCAGAGATTCTTTAAATTCTAGATTATATGATTCTCCTTGTTTTATCAGGCGATTTAATTCTTTATCCATATTAGTAAATAAGTTAACCATTGGAATATAAAAGTTTATCTCTCCTACTTGGCAAGCTAAAAAAGTGACAGTCTATTTGTATAAATAGTGGGAATCTTTTTGATAAATACTAATATATCTTCAAATAGTATAGAAATTAACTTTTGTGGGGTCGGGATAATCTATCTCAAACCGATTGATTTTTATATTTGTAAAATTTGGTTAGATTGATATGAAATTGATAAAACCCCTGAAATTGGAGAAAGGCGATACAATAGCTTTCATAGCTCCTGCTTCAGGATTTGCAGTCTTAACCTTACATCGGCTTGAAAAAGGGAAGAAGTTTTTTGAAGAATTGGGCTATAAAGTAAAAATATTTTCTACAGCTAAAAAAAATTTAGGCATTAGTTCTGATACTGCTGAAAACAGAGCTAAAGATATCATGGATGCTTTTAAGGATAGTAGGATTAAGGCTATAATAACAACAATAGGCGGAAACACATCCCATCAAACTTTGGAATACTTAGATTTTGAAACTATAAAGAAAAACCCTAAAATTTTCTGTGGATACTCGGATATCACAAGTTTACATTTAGCTTTGTATTCCAAAACTGGTTTAGTTTGTTTTTATGGGCCTGCCGTAATCACGCAGTTTGGAGATAATCCAAAACCAGATGAATTTACATCTAATCATTTTTTCAAAGCTGTAACATCTTCCATCGGAGAAATTAAACCTTCTAAACAATGGACAGATGATAAAAGTGTAAATTGGATAAATAAAGATGATTTAAAGAAAAAGAGAAAATACAAAGAAAATAAAGGGTATGAATGGTTAAAGAAAGGGAAAGCTAAAGGAAAAATTCTCGGTGGATGCTTGCCAGTAATCTTACATTTAGCAGGAACAGAATATTGGCCAGATTTTAAGGGGAAGATTTTATTGTTAGAAACTCCAGAAGGGGAAGATTTTAGAAAAGGAGAAAGTTTGGAGAATATGGATTCTGCCTTAGGTGATTTGAGAAACTTAGGTTTATTCAAACAAATTAAAGGTATTGTTTTTGGAAGGGGGTTTGGTTATACCAAGGAACAAATTAAACAATTAAAGGATATTATCTCATATAATACAAGGGATTATAATTTCCCAATATTATACAACGTGGATATTGGACACACAGATCCAATTATTACTATTCCGTTAGGGGTTAAAATTGAAATAGATTCTAGTAAAAATAGATTTAAAATATTAGAATCTGGAGTATCTAAATAGACTATTTAATGTTGTATGGGCAAAAATAAAGGAAAAAATTTCTGTTTTATGTGCACGTAATATTTCTCCAATAGATATTCTTATAAATTGTTCTTCATTCACCAAATAAATGTCAAGAACAATTCAAATTCATGGATCAAACGAAGTTATGGCAATGTTTGGTAAGCCTGGTGTATTTTTTAGGGGGGAATGGGAAGAAATTTTAGTCACAAAACCTGGTGAAGATAAAGATACCCCCTTGGAAATAAGGACTGGTTTGGTTGGTTTGATAGTTCCAACAATTTTCACTAAAGAATCAATTGAAAAACAAACTGGAGCAAGTTTCGATATCCCTGAGAATTCAAGATTTGCTTATTGTATAGATGTCGTAAACGTCCTTAGAACTGCTGGAAAATATAGTGAAGCAGAAAGATTAGAAGTTATGGCTGGAGGTTCTTTAGATATGTATTCTTTTGAATCAGGATGTTATGAATTAGTTCATCTCTCTAGCTAAAATTATCTAGCCAATAAAACATCCCTCTTACAGTTTTACGGTTAGCATGTTCAGCTAATTCAATACTTTTTTAGCAATAAATTTAGCGTAATTCAGGAAGAAGAAACATTTATAAACTACTTATTTATCTAAAACATTATGGCAGACAACAAAGTTCAATTACCATCTGGAATGGGTGGATTAATTAGATACTCAGAAGATTCCCACACAAAGATCCAATTCAAACCAGGGGTAGTAGTAATCTTTATAATTTTAATAATTTTAATAGAAATAATTTTTCACACTTACGGAGCTAGTTGGTTTGGTTAAAAATGATGCCTGGAATGAATCCCCGACAAATGCAAAAAGCAATGCAACGAATGGGTATTAAACAAGAAGAAATCGATGCATCTGAAGTGATAATCAAAACTCCTGAAAAAAATTTAGTTATAAAAAATCCACAAGTAACAAAAGTTGATATGATGGGTCAAAAAACTTTCCAAGTAATAGGAGAAGTTACAGAAGAAAGCTCAATTTCTGAAGAAGATATTAAAACAGTTGCTGAACAAGCAGAAGTTTCTGAAGAACAAGCTAAAGAAGCATTGCAAAAAACTTCAGGAGACTTAGCAGAAGCAATTCTAGAGTTAAAAAAAGAATAAATTTAATAGCTCACTTAGTCTAGGAAAATGTTCTAACTCTTTCATAACCTATTTTTTCAAGTAACAAACCGATTCCATCTTCGTTAGGGCAGTTTGCCCAAACCAGGGCTTCTTCATCCCCATTTACAAAATACATACCATGAACCCCCAGTATAGGGATATGGAATTTTAAACTTTCCCCTAACTGTGAACTAGATCCATCACTTCTTTTAAGAATAGCACTAGGGTAATTATCTAACATAAATTGTTCAAAGTTTCCAATTTCGTAAAACCCTTCACTCAGACCATTATAAATTATTTTTTTTGCCATCAAAGTTAGAAAATTAAAAGCTTTATAAAATCTCCTACATAAAAAACAAATCTTAAATATTTGCACAAACTACTTATTTATACATGCAAACCTTCAAAAAATTAACTATCGAAGCAAATAGGCACTTGAGACTAGCAGACCATATGACCTATGTAACTTATCCGATGTTAAAAGAAACAAAATTACTTTTAAGTATATTAATGAATATTGATAAAGCACTTAAAAAAGCTTTAGACGCATACTTACACTATGAACGATTATACAAAAGAATATCTTTTTTCCCAGACGATTTTCAAACAAAATTAGACATCTTCCAAAGAAGTGCAGGAATAAGACACGACCTAAGACAATACCCGCAACTAATAAAAGAAATAGATTCCATTTTAAAAAAACACAAGGAATCCCCTGTAGAATTCGTGAAGGGGGACAAACTAATTATATGTAGCCAAGACTATAGAACAAGAACTTTACAAATAAGCGATGTTAAAACTTACCTTATAAAAGCAAAACCTTTTATATTTAGACTGAGTAATATATTAAAAGAGGATGAGTTTAATAGAAGACGCAAAAGGTGAGATTAAGAGAGCAGATCATTTGATTTATGTCAGCCTAAAATACACAAGAACCTGTGATATAATATTAAATATATTCAAAAGATTGATTGCTGCGTATGATTTTGCTATTTTAGCATCTTTAGAAAAGGCAAAACAAGAAAATAAAACTAGTATTATCCCAGAATCTAAACTTTTAAGAGTAGAGATGCTTTCAAGATTAAAAAGAAAATTTAAAAAGCATTTAGATATATACAATTTAATGAAAAAAATAGAAAACTCTGAATTTGGTAGAAGAGAAGAATACAGAAAGCATGTTACGATGGTATGTCAGGTGTCACCAGACAAAACACTAGAAATTGATGTGCCAACAGTAATAGATTTTTTTGAAAAAACCAAAGAGTTTGTTTCACTAACTATGGAGTATGTAAAATGACGCACTATATAGGTATTTTATCTGGAAAGGGTGGCGTTGGGAAAACTTCAACAGCAGTAAATTTGTCTGCAGCAATGTGCCACTTTGGAAGGGATGTAATTTTAATGGATGGAAATTTATCTACTCCAAATATTGGATTGCATTTGGGCGCCCCAGTAGTCCCAATAAATCTACATCATGTTCTAAAAGGAAAAAATCATATAACCGAAGCAATGTATTTACATCCTTCAGGAATTAAAATTATTCCAGCAGGACTTTCTATTAATGATTTAAAAGATGTTCAACCAGAAAAATTAAAACAAGTTCTTCCCTCTTTGGATGGTTTAACAGATGTTGTGATAATAGATGGGGCAGCAGGTTTAGGTGGGGAAGCAATTGCTCTAATGAATGCCGTAAAAGATTTAATAATAGTTACCAATCCTGAACTCCCAGCAGTAGCAGATGCTATGAAAACAATAAAAATAGCAGAAGAATTAGGAAAAAATGTTCGTGGAGTGGTTGTCACAAAAACAGGTGAGCAAGGAGATATTCCATTATCGAATTTACAAACACTATTAGAAAAACCAATACTAGCAATAATACCTCATGACAAAGCAATTCGCCACAGTTTATTAAAAAAAGATCCTGTTATACGAACTCACCCAAAAAGTAAAAGTGCAATAGCTTACAAAAAATTAGCTGCTGGTTTAATTGGTATTGAATATAATGAAAAAGCACAAAGCAAATTCTCTGAGTTTTTAAGAGATCTAAGATTTAGATAATTACTGCAGGTACCATAAAATATTATAATTAGTTCTTAATGCCTCCTTTAAAATTTCTTTTCTTTCATCAAAATTTCTTTGGACAGCTACATGATATTTTCCTCTGCTGCCAAACTGTGCTTTCTTATAACCATCAGGCGTGTTTGATACTAATTCCTTAACATGCACGGCTAATCCCCCATCTAATTCTTGAAGAATATCATCTCGCTCCATTTCCTTAGGATCCATTAAACCAAACATAAAAGAAGGACTCTATTTGACTTATTAACAATTTATATACAAAAACATTAACTTTAAAAACAATAATTTTATCTAAATCTATATGGTAGCTGTCGTATAATGGTTAGTACGGGGGCCTGTGGCGCTCCAAATCGGGGTTCAATTCCCCGCAGTTACCCTGTTTTTAATTCTATATACTCTTTAATCATATTTCTTTTATAAGGGATAGTCATTTCAGGAAGAATAAACTTTTCTGTAAATTTAAAGTTTTTAGGAGAGATATAAAATTCAATTACGTGTCCTGTTCCAATAAAATTTCTCCCATCTATTTGGCTCTCCTTAGTTATCGATCTATAACTACACCCACAACCCAACATATTTATTATCGCAACTCTCAAATCTTTTTGTTCTTTACCACTTGTGATTCTTACAGCACATTGGGGATATTGGGGCCTAGTTACTCTAACATCTCCATCACCATCTATAACTCCCGCCATATATGCTCCAAAAAATTCTATATTTCTTATACACCAACTTGGTGGCTTTGGTGGATCTGAAAAATCGATACTTACTTTTTTAATTTTATCTAAAAATCTTTTAATCTTTATTTCAAACCTATGCTTTTTTCTTTTGTCAATACAATAATTTCCAGAAGTTCCAAATATCTTTTGAGAAATGGTTTCAAATTTTTTTAACATAGGTAACGATTTGATACTAACCCCCAATTGAATTATGTGCCTTTCTATTACATTCTCTCCTCTTTTTTCATTACAAATCTTATAATGCCCATCACTTTGAGCAACGCCAACCCAATAAGCGAGCTCTTTAGAAGGTTCCATAAAATCTATTAACAATTACTCTTTTAAAAGCATTATTTATGTCCTTGACAACATATTTTAGAAATCTTTTTATACTAAAAAAAATAAAATACTTATATGAAAGCAGGTTATTGTAGAAAATGTAAAAGATATGTTTATGCCAAAAAATCCACATTTAATTTTAGAATATTCTTTTTCATAATAGTACTCCTAGCAATAATGGTTTACTTGGGAAATCCAGCAGAAATAATGCTTTTCGCACTAATACCTTTAGTTTACAACTTATTCTTTAAACCAAAAAACATTTGTTCTAGATGTGGATCAAAAGTAAGAATAGTAAAACAAAAGAAAAAGAAAAAAAATGGAAAATAAATTAGGACTTCTCGTACCTTACGTAGCTATGATTCTTGGATTATACATTTTCCATAGTGGTTGGTTAGCATTCATTATTTATCATGTTTTAATTCTAATTGTAATGTATTTCACAAAAACATTAAATCAGTGGAAAAATTTATTTAAAGGTTGGAATACAAAAATAGCCATTCTAGCAACAATATTTGGTCTTGTAGGCGGAATTATTTTATATCTTCTTGCACCAATGGCAGGGATAAGAGAAACTATTACTACAAACCTATCTTTAATAGGTCTTTCAGGAATCCCCTGGTTATTGTTTATTATTTATCACCTTGCAATAAACTCTTGGTTTGAAGAATCCTATTGGAGAGGAACTTTTGGAAGTAAAAAGAAAGGATTAGTATTTACAGATGTAATTTTCGCAGGATATCATATGTTAGTACTTGCCTTATTCTTAAAGTGGCATTGGATAGCATTATCATTTGTAATATTAACAATTGCAGCTTGGTTTTGGAGACAATTAGTAACAAAATATGAAGGATTATTACTCCCAACCATATCCCATATTGCTGCAGATGCCAGTATTATGATTGTAGTTTATCTTTTATCAATTTAATCCACATCAAAAAATATACAATAATTGTACATATTTATACAATTATAGAAAGATTTATATACTGGTTATATTTATATACTTTTATGGTAGCTAACAAAGAAGAGATTAATCCTTTAAATAAAGAAATAATAAAAAAGGTAAAAAAATGGGAATAATAATTGAAAAAAAATTAATGGACGCAGGATATAGAATGCTTGGGGATAATAAAGATATGGATACATTAATCCAAGACATTATTAAAACTAAAAATATAAGATATCTAAAAGCAATCCCCTTTATTATATATAAATATGACTTAAATGTAAATTCAATTCAAACTAGAATAAAGGATCAAGAATTATTTAATATTATTTTAAATATTACTGCAAGAATTTTCACAGAATTAAATATTAATAAAAAAATTCCAAAGTATACTGGAAAAAAATCAAAATTAGGATTAAAATATGAAAAAGAATTTAATGCAAATTATGACGAATTTAAGAATGAATTCAAAATTCAGTTAAGAATGGATAAGAAATCGGATTTACTAATTGACAAACAAAAAATAGATGAGGAAAGAAATCTACAATACAACCTGTCCCAATTATTTACAAAAAAAGAGAAACAAATTATTAAAAGATTGCAAGAAGATAAACCAATTAGTAGAACAGATTATGAATATTATTCCAGAAAAACCAGAAAAAAACTTAGAAGCATAATCAACCTTCATGACTTTGCCAAAAACACATATACTAAAACTCCAAAATATAGTGAAGAATTATATAATTTAAAAAAAGATTTAGAAAAGTGGGTATTAAATGAAACAAAAATCGAAAATTCAATAGAAGAGTTCCATATACTAGAGGATAAACTTATTATTACTTTGAAAGATAACTCAGGGGAGGGTTCTACAAACCTCTGGAAGTTGAAAAAAATTAAGGATAAGAAATTGTTACAGATTCTGAAAAAATATCAAGAACACGATTTTAGCTAAGTGAATTCTCTAACCAAGTTTATCTTTTATCGATTTAATTCTTACAGGTTAAGCTTTTTAAACAATTCTTCAGCACTAACTACTTCTCCTCTTTTAACTTGTTCTTCAGCTATTTTAAGATTTCTTTTAGCTTCTTCACTTAATTCTTCTTTATCTTCAGGAATTTTTAACATATTCCTATTAAGTTACACAACTATCTAAATCCTTCGTTTTATCAAAAACCTTTTAAAACAATAAATTTAATCTTAAGTGATAAAATGGAACTCCAATTACCAAAAGGAATGCGAGATTTCTCACCAGAAGAGAAGATTTTACGAGATGAAATTCTAAAAAAAATAACAGAAACTTTCGAAACATATGGTTTTCCACCTTTAGAAACACCAATAGTAGAAAGGTATGACGTTCTCTCAGCAAAATTTGCAGCAGGAGAAACTTCAGACGCAATGAAAGAAACATTCAAACTCTCCGACCAAGGAAAAAGAAATTTAGGTTTGAGATTCGATTTAACAGTCCCATTTGCAAGATATGTTGCAATGAATAAAGATATAAAATTCCCATTTAAGAGATATCAGATAGGAGAAGTTTTCAGAGACGGACCAATAAAATTAGGGAGATATCGAGAATTCTGGCAATGTGATGTGGACACAGCAGGATCAAAAAATATGATAGCAGATGCAGAGCAAATAAAATTAGCATTAGATGTATTTGAAAAGTTAGAATTGCCAATGTATATGAAAGTAAACAATAGAAAGCTACTAATTTCTTTACTAAAATATTGCGGAGTAAAAGCAAAAGAGTTAGAAAAAACAATAATTACAATTGATAAACTAGACAAAATTGGAGAAGCAGGAGTAAAAAAAGAATTAACACTAAAAACAGAAGTAACAAATAAAATATTAAAACTTTTCAAAATAACTGGAACCTCAGAACAAATTTTTGCAAAAATACAAGAGTTAGATATAGACGAAGAAGGAAAACAAGGCCTAATAGAATTAATAGATGTTTTTAGTTATTTTAACACGAAATTATTAAGAAGCATAAAACTTGATTTATCTTTGGCTCGTGGTTTAGGTTATTATACTGGAACAATATTTGAAGGATTTCAAAGCTCTTCAGAAGCCACTTCTTCAATTTGTGGTGGTGGAAGATATGATAATATGATTGGAGAGTATGCAGGAAAAAATTACCAAATACCTGCCGTTGGAATTTCTTTTGGTTTAGATGTAATAGCAGAAGCAATAAAAGCAGCAGGGTATGAAACAAAAAAAACAATTACAAAAATATATGTAATACCAATAAAAGCCCAAAAATCAGCAGCGAGAATAACAGACAAACTAAGAAAAGCGGGAGTAAAAACAGATATGGATGTTGCTTGCCGTGGAATAACAAAAAACTTAGACTATGCAGACAAAATGAAAATACCCTATGTTCTCTTTGTTGGGGTAGACGAATTAAAAAGAAATAAATTCAAATTAAAAAATATGAAAACTGGTTCTGAAAGATTCTTTAGCGCACAAGACTTAATAGCTAAATTAAAATAAAAAAAAATTAAATTAAAGCAGCTAAAAAGCTTAAAACAATAGTTAAATTACTCATAAATACATTAACCCAATTCTTAAAAAATCCAGCTTCTTTCTCTTGAGGCAACTCTTCAATTTCATCATCAAGTTCTTCTATATTTAATTGTTCTTCAACTTCTAGTTCTTCAACTTGTTTAGGTTTCCTAACACTAGGACTATTGTGGTTTTCTACAACTGGCTCTTCTGGATTTAATTTACCCCAAAAAGTTTTATGACACCAGCCATCTATATTTCTATTTTGTGAGAAAACAATTATGTCATTAATGTCTATTACTCCATCTTCATACAAATCTGCTCTTAAATCAGGAGTTGCATAACTAAACCAACTCATTACAATACTTTGATATATAGTATCATCAATATCTATAATTCCATTACCATCAAAGTCACAAATACCAATTGTTTCTTCATGATTTGAATCATTTGAGTTACCATTACCACTTGCTTCAATTGAATCAGTTTCTTCTATAATAACTTTTGCTGTTCTTTCGTCTAAAATATTTAATTCCATTGATTGTTCATCAGGATCCACTGCAATTGCATTGGAAATTAACAACAACGAAATCAAAAATATCATTATTTTTTTCATCTTAGTTCCTCCAAATATAACCCCTTTTAATTTCCACTGAAGAGTAGTTACCCTTTTATAAAGCTTTCGGATTTGCATATTATAGTTAATTTAAAAGAATTCATCAAGTATACTAACCCTTACACTCTTCATAATTCAAGTCCTTCTTTAACTACTTTTTTAAGTTTGGATTTCCACTATGAATCCAAGTTATCCCCTTTATTGTTACAAATATTTTATTACTTATTTCTAAATAACTAAGAATTAATTTTAGAGTGTTATGGTTTACTTGTCTTGGGAGTTTTCTTTTTAGTTCTGCAATTGTAATTACACTATTCTCACTATCTTTAAGAGTTTCCTCTACCATAATTACAGTATTCAATGTTGGCGAGTGTTCTAATTTTTGTTTTGACATTTTCATATTAAATCTTTATTAGTTAGTAATTATTAGTTATCAACTTGTATATAAATCTTTCTTTTATTAAGAACCACTGTACAAGACTTAATAGCTAAGTTAAAATAGAATGATTTATAAAGGGAGAGAATTCTCCCTGTAGACTTTAAAAATGGTATTGGATTTAATATTAAAATTGGCCTTTAAACAGTCTATAGAAGAAGCAAAAATAATGGATTTGCCAGAGAGAGCACTATCAAACTTCAAAGAAGAAACTGAAGCAATGTTATGCACTTGGAGCACGCCTAGATTAGAATCTTATGTCTTGGGTGGTGAAAGATGTTTAGGAATAATGCCAAACACACTAAAACTCAGAAACCCTGCTTACGTAGCTAGAATACGAGAATTCACACAGGTTGTAGATGAAAGATATGCTGCTGAAGAAAAGAGACTTTCTGAAAAAAAAGGGCGACTTTCTTATAAACTAGCTCAATAATCTATTTTTCTAGAAATAACTATTATCCCACATATAAAAATTAAACACAAAAATAAATACGCTAATGTAGTTCCAATTCCTAATGTATCACCAACACCAACAACAGCACCAGTAATTGCATCAAAAACTCCTGTATTTTCATTAGTTGTTTGTTGTTCTACAAATTCTTCAGCTTCTTCAATCACACTTTCTTCAGTAGTATTATTTTCTTCTTCAGTTTCATTTTGTGGAACCCATGTGCCAGTAACAGATCCCCCACCACCTGTTGATTGAACAGGAACATCTATATTAAATGTTTGCGTTGAAGAAGCAAAAGCATGAGAAACTGCTTCATAAAGAATAGCTACTTGATCAGCACACCAGCTTTCTTCTCGGTTTGGAATGAAAATTAACAAATCATCGAAGTCAACATCTCCATCACCATCCAAATCTAAATCTTCATTATACTCTCCATCACTACCTTGAATTCTGAAAAACTCCAAAAATCGCCCATATAAAACAGAACAATCATTATTACTAAACTGAGAATCATAAACAGTTGAAATTTCCCCTGCATCTAAAACTTTATTATAAATTCTAAGATCATCGATATCTCCTTTGAAAAATCTAGTTAAAGCACTTGAAGCACCAATATGTAAATCAGTATCATAAGCGCCAGGACTAACTGCATCTTCATTAATATCAACTAATTCTTCATTAACATAAAACATTAAATCTTTACTTGCTTTATCATAAGTAACAACTAACTGAACCCACTCATCTTGTGCATCAGCAGATACATGATTAGTTGATGGATCAGAATTATCATAAGTTACATAAAACAAATTATCATACATATATTTCTCTATAGCATATCCAGCATTTTCTCCATCATTAATATAATATTCTTTTGATAGTACATTTCTAAAAGTTTCATCTAAAGAATCAAACCTTACCCAAGCAGATATTGTATAATCCTCAGTTAAGTCCAGCTCATCATTATCTTCTATTACAACAACATCATTTATTCCATCAAAATTATAAGCACTATTTTCCTTTCCTGCAACATCACTCGTTAAAACAGGACACGCATCCCCATTACAACTGCCATGATTACCTTTTCCAGAATAATCATTCAAATCTCCATTCATAGGCATCCATAAAACCAATCCATTTCCATAGTGTTCATCAAATACACATCCACTCTCTCTCATCATTGAAAATATAATTATATCAGAAATATCAATTTTTCCATCTGGATACAAATCTAAATTAGAATCATAATCTGTACCTTGTGGATTTAAAGATAACCATTCAATATACATTCCTTCCATTGCACCACAATAACTAAATCCATAATAATCTTGATATTGATCTTCACCTATTGCATACATATCTGCTCTTACTTCATACTCTCCAGGATTTATTCCACTAGGGGTGTGCCAAATTATATTATAAGAAATTTCTGGCGTAGTTCCATAATAGCCATAACCATATCCATAACCTTCACCAAAATTATAATAGTTTCCATCATTATAATCATATCCAAAACCAAGCCCATCTCCATAACCAGTGTCAAAAGAAACAGTTACATCAATATTTAAATCACAATTATCATAGCTACCGTCATTATAAACTCTGCAAGTCTCTTCAAAATCATTTGGACCTGTAAAAATAATATCAGTATATTGTATTGGGAGATATTGATCTGGATTATCAAATTCTACAGTAATATCAAAAGAAACAGCTTGCCCTTGAGTAATATCACTAGGCTGGGATAAAATAACTTGAACTGCTGAAGCAGGACCTAAAAAAACTAGCATAACTATAACAGCTAATGTAAATACTACACTAATACTTTTATGAAATCCCCCATTCATTTTCTTAGCCATTTTCTAATCTTTGATATATTTAAACTTTTTGGATACGTGTAGTAATTACACTTTATTACTTTCCTGTGGTAAATAAGAAAACATTTATAAAGCTGTTGTTTTTATTTTTGTAAGAAAAATGACATATACTGTAAAATTCGCAGAAAGAGGACATGTTTGGCAAATCTACAAGGGCGTTATACGATATTACCGCGCTAACGGAAGACCAGAAGATATAACTTCAATTAAAATTCATGGTCCAAGAATTACTGTAAGAGATGAAGCAATGCTTAATGACCTAGAAGCTTTTATTAAAAAGTTGGATTCTTCTAAAATTAAATATAAAATAGAAAAATAACAGAAAGACTTATATACATAATATAATGTACTTATATACATAATGAAAACTGAACTAAAAATAATAAAATCATTTATACAAAAAAAAGAACCGAAAACAATAAGGGAAATTTCTAAAGAAATAAAATCCGATTATAAAATAACACACACAGCAACACAAAAATTACTAGAAAAAAAGATTCTTATATCAAAAACAATAGGAAAAAGCATACTTTGCGAACTAAATAATTCTTATAACTCAAAAATCTATAAAGCAGAAGAAGAACGAAAAGAAAAACTTTTAAAAAATAAGAATATAAAACAATTATATCAAGAAATACTTTCAAAAATTAAATCAAGTTTTTTTATCTTTTTAATCTTTGGATCTTATTCTCAGGGCAAACAAAGTAAATCCTCAGATATTGATATCTTATTTATCTCAAATGAAAAGAACTTTGAAAATAAAATATCAGATATCATTTCCTTACTCCCCCTTAAAATTCATTCTTTAGTTTTTACAGAAGAAGAATTTATTAGGATGAAAGACGCTAAAAAATCCAATGTAGTACAAGAAGCAATAGAAAGTAATATAATACTATATGGGGTTGAAGCTTACTATAGATTAAAAAATGCTTAACGATATAGAAGGTTTTATTAAAAAGTTGGATTCTTCTAAAATTAAATATAAACTAGAAAAATAACAAAATTTTAACGAATAGTGTATGGACCACCCTTACAGGATACACCAAGTTCTTTAACTTCTTTCAGCTCCTTTCTTTCAGAGTATAAGCTCCCAATCGCACCGCCAATTAATCCTAAGATGGCCAAACCTAACCCACCAAATTGGAATTTACTAAAATTAGCAGGTTCAATATATTTCTGAACATCTGCATGGTTTTCTAATTCAACCATATCCCTTTCAACATCTTGAATTTTAGCATCAAGAGTATCCATTACTGCAGGATCACAACTACCATCAAAATGTCTATCTAAAAAAGGATTTAATTCACCACTATTATAACTAACATCATAAGTGATCCCATCAATAGTCAGAGAGGCTCTCAATCGATTTAAATCATATAAAGTTTCTATAGCATTTACATAAATTCCAACCATATCTGAACTTTGAGCTAATCTCTGAGTTGCTTTATCCTGCCTGATTTCTCCAACAAATCCTACTGCAGTTAAACTCAACCCTCCAACAAATGCTACCCTTGCACCGAGAACAAGTTTATTTCTTCGTTTGATAAATCTATTGTTTATTTCCGTTAGTCCAGTAGAATATTCATCTTGATCCATTTTTATCACTTAAGAATAGGTATTTTAGTAACATTTATAAACATTACGTTTTTATTTTTGTTAGAAAAATGATAAAAATAACACCCGAATTAGTGGAAAAAGATGCAATATCTGATGGTAGTTTGAGAATCTTGCAAAAAGATGAATATACAAAGCAGACTGTAAGATTGGCATTTACGTTATCCAGAGATGAGATTAGAGATTACCTAAAATTTGGAAGGGAGTTAGATCTTCCAAAAAGTGGTGAGAATTATACTTTTTTTCTTAAAAGACTTGAAGTCATGCAAGAACGATTAATAAAGGATTTTGGAAGTTCTTTGGAGGATAGTTTAGAATGACAATAAAACAAGTAATAAAAGCATTGGATAAGGATATTCATAGATATTATACTAAACTAGGAATGAAAATTCCAGAGCAAGAACTATACCAATCTACTGCTATTGCCTCTCATGTCTCTACAATAATGACTATGGGAATGGGAGTTATCCCCTCCATTATTGGGATGGGATTGGTTACTCTTAATGGAGCAATTGGTAGTGCCACTACAGCAGTAAGCGTACATCAATTAATACATAGGCCGTCAATCGAAGATGAAAAAGTATTATATCCT
>JAIOSD010000004.1 GCA_021107835.1 archaeon | reverse complement strand
AAAAACTAAGCCAAATCATTGTTTGCCCTTCGATTTGGTTTTATTAAGTGATGCAAAGAAGATTGTAGTTCATTATTATAGAATAAAGGAAAATCTTCACCTTTATTACAATCACAATCTCATAAAAGGTTTTGAGAAGTTTATATTCAAAGACTTTGATAAAATGATAAAGAAGTTTGATTCTCCAAAAAAAGTATGGGAAGGGGTAAATAAGTTTAGGATTAGTAATGGTCATAAAAGACTTACTAATCAAAAATATAGATTGGTTGAATATAATGAAATTATTTTTAATAAACCAGTAAAAATTAAGCCTGTTGCTTTATTTGGATATAGAAAAGAGGCAAGAATATTAGCTAAAAAATATGGATTAAAACATTTTAGAACTGCAAGAAAGTTTTACGAAAGGTTACAAAAATGAAAAAGAGTGTTTTGATAATAGGGAGATTCCAACCATTCCATTTGGGACATCTCCATATAATAGAGAAATATCATAAAAAGAAATTTTTTATAAAAATTGGTATTGGATCCTCTGAAAAATCATATGAAAAACAGAATCCCTTTTCTGAAGAAGAAAGAGAAAATATGATAAATTTTGCTCTCAAAGAGAAAAATATAAAAAATTATAAAATATATAAAATTCCCGATACAAGTGACGATAAAAGGTGGATAAAAAATATAGAAAAGATTATTGGTGAATTTAATGTTCTTTTTACTGGAAATTCTTGGGTAGAACGATTGTTCAAAAAAGATAATATAGAGATTCATAAATTTAAAGAAAAAGATGGAAGATTTGGGGGAATAAAAGCAAGAGATATAAGAAAAAAATGGTTGGGACTAAAAAGTCGAAAGGGGTTACCAAAAGCGGTACACAAGTATTTAAGAAGAATTTATGCATTTGAAAGATTAAATGAAATAAATGATTCTGGAAAAAAAGTTCATTATTTATTAAGTACGAATAATTTATCTATCTCTGTAGCAGAAAGTTGTACAGGCGGAGCAATAAGTAGAGCTTTAATTAGTTATCCTGGAGCATCAAAATTTTTCCGATTAGGTGTCGTCTCATATAGTAAAGATTCCAAAATTAAAAATCTAAAAGTTTCAAAAAAGATTATTAATAGATATGGAACCATAAGTAAAGAAACCACAGATTTGATGGCAGTTAAAATAAAAAAATTATCTAAGTCCGATTATTCCATTGGGATAACTGGTCATGCAGATCCTTCTGACAAAAAACAGGGGAAAATATTTTTATCAGTTGTGAATCCAAAAAATGTATTAACTTCAAAAAAACTAAAAATTTCTTTAAAGGATAGAAATAAAATCATAAACTCTGCTACTAAGAAGGCTTTGGATCTACTTTATGAGGTTATAAAAGAAGATCTTTTACTCAAATAAGATAGATGGTTTTCCTGGAGAAGCTTTTGGTTCTTCTTTTTTCATGTCTTTAGCTGTTACTTTTTAATTTTTTTCTTGAAATTTGAACTCATAAAATAAACTATTAAAATAATTGTACCAAGGATTATATAAATTATTATTGATTTTATGTTTATTGGTTTTTCTGGACTTGTTGTTGGTATCGTATAGCTTTTGAAGACATCATAAGTTGGTTTTTCTACTATTGTTTCATCTTCTAGAATTTTCATTAATCCACTTAATGGATGAGCTATCCAAATTTGATTACTCTGTATTAGTGTATGGAAATATGCTTCTGATATTTGCAATTCTATTATTTTATTCATATACCTAACCAATTCTTCTGCTTGGAAAGTTTCATTTGTAGCATCATACCTTAAATCTTCTTGGGTTGGACCTCCAAATTCTGTTACAATTATTGGGGCCCCTGATTTGCCTGCCCCATCTAATAAATAATTTGTGGCTTCTAAATATTCATCCCAATATTCAGGGTTATCATATAAGTGAACATCAACCATATCATAATCTGCATTTTCAAATACATATTTTACTTTTTGATAGCTTTGTAACATTCTATCAGTAGGATTTAAACAACTTTCTGCTATTTGTTCTGGTGTAAAGAGTGTTCCATTTTCAAAATATACATCTCCTGAACCCATAATACTTAACTTGCAAATTGCTACGTAATTAGGAACTGCCCTCGTTATAGGTCCTAAGGAAACGATTGTACTTGGAGAGTTTTGTTTTGTAATGTCATATAACCAATTATTATATTTTACATAATCTTCAGCGGTTCCTATAAAATGATAATCTGAACCCCATTCATTAGCAAATTGAATTTTATCTATTTTTCCCGCATATCTTGTTGTGATATTATCCAGATAATCTTTGAAATCTTGTTCATATTCTGGTAGAAATACACAGGAGTTCTCATTTATCATGGAGGTATTACAATACCAAACTGGATCTCCCGAAGAAGTTATACCAACTGGTTTTAATGTAAGTATTATTTTTATGTTTTCTGAATGGAAAAAGTTTATTCTCTCATCCAAAGGCCCCCAATTTTCATTGTTTATTTCTGGTTCTCGGTACATCCAATTTTCCCACATCCTTATTCTATTTACATTAAGATCTTGAAATATCTCTAAAGTAAAAGTCATCGCTTCTGCTGAAGAAACTGGTGCGTTTAAAGCAAATTCTGTTATTGGTGGTTCTGGATCTGCCTGGGGGGGGTTGTCTTTACTTGAGCTACTACCCCCACCACTAACTTCCCTTGTAAAAGTACAGCTAGCATTTGTAGTACACTTATCTGTCCCTTCCCCTTCTACTAATACACAGGAAGAGTTTATGCATTCAAAATGAGAAGGAGTAAAACAATCTAAATTACTTGAACATTGATCTAATCCTTCGCCTTCTTCTTCTATACAATTAGATCCTTCACAAACTAGGTGGGTTATTGTTGTTTGGTTAATATATCTCTCTTTTGCCCTTAAACATCCTGAAGTTGTGATTATTAAAATTATCATTAAACTGAGAAGTAAGTATTTCTTCATGGATTAATTTATTTAACTTAATTTATAAGTTTTTTTATTCAAATAAAATAGAAGGTTTTCCTGGAGAAGCTTTTGGATCTTCTTTTTTAATTTCTATTTTTAATTTAAACTCTTTTTCAAACTTAGAAATGTTTTCTTTTAGTGCTTTTAGTTCTTTTTCTTGAGTTAACACAATTTCAGGAAGTTTTTTTGGATTTTTTACGAACATCGGAACTAGTTTAGATATTTCTTTTGTGTGAGTTTTATCTATTACTGCTTTAATTATTCTAGAAATGTCATAATCTTTTTCCATTTCTTTTTTTATTTTTTTAATTATTGAATATTTCCAAGCTTCTGAAACTGAAATTGTAACTTTCTTTGGTTTTGTTTTAACTAGATTTTTTATATTATTTACATCCTTTATTGTGTTTGATATAAGTTCATCTAGTGTATCTATTTCTGGGTTTATTTTTTTAGAGTCATATTTTGGCCAAGATTCTATTGAAATAAATTTTTTGTTTCCAATTTTTTCCCAAAGCTCTTCTGCAATGTGAGGACAGAATGGAGACAATAGTTTTATTGAAGCTTCCAAATCTTTTTTTGATATTTCATCTTCAAAAGAATCAAACAGCTCTCTTATTTTTATTACAGCCAGATTATATTTTAATTCTTCAATGTATTTTGTAACTTGTTTTATTGTTGAATTTACTTTGTGTTGGGTTTTTTTACTAGATTTTCCAATTTTGAACTTTTTATTAAATATTCTATTAATAAATCTTAAACTCCCTTCTACCCCATCCTTAGACCAATTAATATCTTTGTCGGGGTTTGCAATTGAAACTAAAAATAATCTTGCAGTATCAATACCATATTTTTTAGAAACTGTTTCTGGAAGGATAATATTCCCTTTAGATTTGGACATCTTTTGTCCGTCTGGACCCTGTAACATACCTTGGTTGAACATTTTTTTGGCGGGTTCGTTGAAATTTAGTAGTTTTAGATCTCTTAGGAATTTTGTGTAAAATCTAATGTAGATTAAATGCATACAGGCGTGTTCTTTTCCACCAATGTAAAGATCTATTGGGTTCCAGTAGTTTGCTTTGGTTTTGTTGAAAATTTCTTTGGAATTCTTTGGATCCGTGTATCTTAAATAATACCAGGAAGAGTTTGCAAAAGTGTCCATTGTATCTGTTTCTCTTTTTGCCTTTCCTTTACATTTTGGACATTTTGTTTCTACAAAGGGTTTATAATTTTCTAGGGCACTTTCTGTTTTTGTAAGTTTTATAGTGTCTGGTAGTTTTACTGGTAAATCTTTTTCTGGAACTGGTAAAGTTCCGCATTTATCGCAGTAGATTATTGGTATTGGAGTTCCCCAGAACCTTTGTCTTGAAATTAACCAATCTTTTAGTCTAAAATTTATTGTGTTTTTTCCAAGTTTTAATTTTGTTAAGTGTTTTGTTATTTCTTCTTTAGCTTTTTCTGAAGTTAATCCGTTGAATTTACCACTATTTATCAAAATCCCGTGGCCTGTAAATGCTTTTTTAGTCTTATTTGGATCTTCGGCTTCCCCATCTTTTGGTTTGAGTACTGCAATAAGTGGAATTTTGTGTTTGTGTGCGAACTCTAAATCTCTTTGATCGTGAGCATCTGCCATTACCATTCCAGAACCATAAGAAGCCAAAACAAAGTTTCCCGTGTAAACTGGAACTTTCTTTTTTGTTAGTGGATGGATTGCATAAGAGCCAGTGAAAACTCCTTCTTTTTCTAATTTATCTAAATCTTCTTCTGAGACTGAGCTTAATTTTTTTACAAACTTTTCCACTTCTTTTTTTTGTTTTTCAGTAACTATGCTCATTAATTTTGGGTGTTGTGCTGAAATAACCATAAAGGTAACACTGTATAGAGTATCTGGTCTTGTTGTGAATATTTTCCAAGATTTATTATTTATCTTGAAAATTATTTCTGTCCCATAACTCTTATTGATCCAGTTGGTTTGGAGTTTTTTAACTAGTTCTGGCCAATTATCTAACTTCTTTATTCCCTCATAAAGTTCATCAGCATAATCTGTAATTTTTAAGAACCATTGATTTAGATTTTTAACTTCTACTTTAGTGTTTTCATGCCTCCAACATTTGCCATTATGTACTTGTTCGTTGGCTAATACTGTTTTACACTTTGGACACCAATTAACTGGGGCTTCTTTTTTGTAAGCTAATCCTTTTTTTAGCATTTGTAAGAAAATCCATTGATCCCATTTGTAGTATTCTGGTTTGTGCGTTTCTATTATTCTTGACCAATCATAAGATAATCCTAATTCTTTCATTTGTTTGATATAGTTTTTAATTGCTTTTTCTGTGAATTTTTTTGGGTGCGATTTAGCTTTTATTGCTGCGTTCTCTGCTGGCAAACCAAAAGAATCAAATCCCATGGGGTAGAGAACATTATAGTTATTCATTCGTTTGAATCTTGCTTGTATATCTCCTAGCGTATAGTTGAAAGCGTGGCCCATATGTAATCCAAAATTCGATGGATAGGGATACATTTCTAGAACATAAAATTTCTTTTTTTTAGAACTATCTTTAACTTGGAATATTTTACTTTTTTCCCAAGCTTTTTGCCATTTTGATTCTATTTGTTTGAAGTTGGGCATAATAGTTTAATCGGTGGTATTCTTTTAAATATTTTTGGTTTAGAATGTTTCTTTATATTTTGTTTTATTTTGGGAGATAACTGCAATTATTGTGAAAGATACAATATAACCAATGATTAATATTGCCTCTATAAAAATGCTTGTTAATGGTAATTGGAATATCATTAGTTTTCTTAAAATATCTTCTAATAAAACGAAAGGAGTTAAACTTACAATGCTTCCAAGGAAATAAGGAATTGTTTCTACTGACATTATCATGCTAGATGTAATAAGAAGAAGAATCCCTATGGATACTGACGCTATTATTGTTGTATCCTCTGACTTAAAAATGTGTCCTATTACTGTTCCAATAAGAATAAATAAAGAGGAAGATAATAATAAGGCAAGTGGCACGGTTATTCCTTGTAAATCCAATGGAGAGAAAAAGATGAATTTTGCTATAATTAATAAAACTAGTATTTGTATTGAAAGAATTATCAAAGCAGTTAGATAACTTCCAAATAAGAATGTTCCTGTCGAAGTAGGAGATAATATGTTTCTAATATAGGCCCTATTCTTTTTTTCTCCTATTGTATTTGTTGATCCCAATAAAATTGAGGAAAACATTATTACAATTAAAATCAATCCTGGAAGGATATAATCAAAATATTCTAATCCCCCTTCTGCGTTTGCTTTTTCTCCGGAAACAGAAGAATATTCTGGCTGTATAGGTTCCATTAAATCTTTTGCAACAACCCCTTTAAAATCTTCAAAATCATTGGATATTTTTGACAGAGTGGATCGAATATTTTTTAATTGGTTTACTAAATTTTCTGTATTCGTTTTTGCATATGTTATTTGTGAATGAATTCCGCCCATCCCATTTAAGTTTTCATTTATATTTGTTAAAGAAATTTTGATGGATCCAACCCCCGTGGATATTGTGGATATCATATTTTGTGTTTGTGGGGTTTGTCCAGAGATTGATTCTATTTCTGAAACTGTAGATAGTAATTGGATTTCTAAGCTATTTAATTCTGTAATCGCATTGTTTGTTTGTTCTACTAAGATACCTACCCTGCCCTCTGCATCTTCTAGTTGTTCTGCTACATTTTCTGCAGTTCTTATTGCTTGATCTATTTGGTCTTCTTTGTTTTCTAATTCATTTATAGCGTAAGTTATTTTTCCAGATAAGTCATCAAAAAGGGTATATGTTATTTCTTTTGATTTGAATTCTATTATTGTATTCACTTTATTTAAAACAGTCCAAATAATTCTTGTTTTAGAATAATCTGCAGAAATACTAACATTATGATCATACCTATCATCTATAAATGTTAAATCTGATGGGGGGTGTTTTTCGGTTATGAATAAACAAACATGATTTTCTCCAGATTTTACTGATTCTGTGCATGCTTTGATATTTGAATAGGTTTTTATTCCTAGTCCTTCGTTTTGTAAATCATCTCTTATTTCTTTGTTTAATCTATCCTCCATATCTCCATTCATCCCTACTGAAATTCCTTGAAGCCCACTAGAATTAAAAGCAAATCCAGCTAGTAAAATGATAAGTATTGGTCCAATAAGAATTATTAAAGAAGACACCTTGGTCCTTAATATCTGTTTGAAATTCTTAATTAAAATATGTCTAATTTTATCCATCCCCATTTTTGAATAAAGAACTAAATACCCCCTCTAGTGTTGCTTCTGTAATGCTGATATTAGATATTCTTTCTCCTAGCGAACCCAATGCGCTTGGAATAAACAAAAGATATTGATTTATTGTGTTTGTTTTTGGGATTTGAAGTATTAATTTGTTATTTTTAATTACTGCGTTTGATATTTTTATTTTTTTCCCTAGAAGATCATATATTGCTTGGTATTCATTTGTATTAGCTGTTATTAAAACATTATAATACTTTGAATATTTATATTTTAGCTCTTTAACAGAACCATAATCTAATAATTTTCCTTTGCTTAAAATCCCAATTTTATCACAAAATGGTTCTATCTCACTAATAAAATGGGAGGTAATTAATATTGTTGTTCCTTGATTTCTTATTTTGCCTACTAAAGAAAGTATATTTTTTCTTAACATTGGGTCTAACCCACTTATTGGTTCATCCATTAATAATATAGATGGATTATGTATTAATGAGCAAGCAATGTTTACTCTACTTTTCATCCCCCCAGATAAGTGTTTTACTAGTCTGTTTTTGTTGGCTTCTAATTCTAAAAGAGGCAGTATTTCTTTTGATTTCTTTTTTATCTCTGATTTTTTTAATCCAAATAGTCTCCCAAAATAACTTAAGTTTTCTTGTATTGTTAGATTTTCATAAATACTATTTTCTTGGGTTGCATATCCTATCTCTTTTTTTGATAGTTTTTTTCCATTTATTAAAACAATTCCTTCCGTTGGTTTGAAAATGTCCATTATTGATTTCATTAACATTGATTTCCCAGAACCAGAAGGGCCAATCAAACCAACTATTTCATTTTTATTTATTGTTAAATTAATAGAATCTAAAATTTCCTTATGTTTTATTGAAAGAGATACTTTTTTTATCTCTAGAACAGGTTCCATATGTATATATTTGTGAATTTATTTTATAAAACTTTCTTAAGTAGTTAAATTTATAAATGTGGTAAATGCTCTTAATTTATTATGGGCGCGTAGCTCAGCTTGGATAGAGCACTAGCCTTCTAAGCTAGGGGTCGAGGGTTCAAAACAAACCCTTAAGAAGCGTTTGAACGTAAAGGTTTGTGAAAGTCCCTTCGCGCCCGCTCATTTTCGATATTTTTATAAGTGTAAAGAATTCAATATTTTATCTGCGTTCGTGGCCAAGTTTGGTTAAGGCGCGAGGTTGCAACCCTCGTATCCCCGGTTCAAATCCGGGCGAGCGCTTTTTTAAGAATGAAAGCTTAAACTGCTCTTTCTTTTTTGATTTCTTTTTCTTACGCCTTCTGTAGAAAAAGTATACTGTAGCTGCTATAAGAATTAGAATTGTTACATAGGTTCCAATCTGGCTTGGTTTTGTGTTTTCTAAAGAGTCTTCAAAATAAGATGGATCATAAATAACTGTTTTTTCTAACATCCTTCTTTCATTTATAGAATCTGTATAATATAGTATGAGTTTTATTTCTCCTTCTTGTGGAATTGCTTCAAAGTCTGCAGTAGTATATTCATTTGAATCTAAATCTCCAACGATATTCCTATTGGAACCCTTCACAACAATATTTTCTTGTTTTTGTATTTCTACTGTTAGTGCTTCTATATCTTGATTTCCTGTATTCAAAATCTCAAAAACAAGGAGTCTATCTTTTATTTTATGTTCTTCTATGTGAATTTCAAAATCTGTTTGGGCATCTTCTACATTTATTATGAATTTTTCAAAGGAATATTCCCCCCAACTTAAAGAGGCCCCTTCCTTATATCTTAGTTCTACTTCATAATCTCCTTCTAATGCATTTTCATCTACCCTAATTTTATATATTGTATTCCAGTTAGAGTTATATCCTTCTCCAGCATAAGTACTTGATTTAATTGTCCTTGTACTGCTTTCGCTGTTATCTAAAAAAAATGGATATTCTAAAACCAAATCAATAGCGGCGCCATTTTCGCAACCACTACTTATTCCACTTATTTGGAATAAAACCTCTACATAATCTCCAGGTATCGCAGGATATGGATCTTGATTTACTAGTTCTGCATTTAAAACACAACTACCATCTGCTTTAACAGAATTTATTGCTAATAGGCTAAATAACAATACAAAGATTAATATCATTCCTCTTTTCATGTTTATTTTTCCTTTCTTTGGCTATATAAAGCTTTTTACTATTCATACCTTAATGCATCTACAGTGTTTGTTTTTGATGCTTTTAATGCTGGAATTGCTCCTGAAATCGCCCCTGTAATCACTGCAAATAATATTAATCCAGCAAAGAGATAAAATGAAAAGTATGGCTGTAAAAAACTCCAACCTAAATTTTTAAGGATTTGTCCCCCAATGGACGATAATGCCCATCCTAAAATGCAGCCTAAGACTCCTGCTACAAAACCTAAAAATGCACTTTCAAATAAGAATATATTAAATATTTCTTTATTTCTAGCACCCACTGCTTTTAAAATTCCTATTTCTTTGTATCTTTCTAAAACAGATGTTATCATTGTGTTTGCTGTATTTATTGTGGAAACTAAGACTGAAATTAATGCTATTAAAATAACAAATCCTATTACAATATTTAATGCACCTGAAAATTGTTCAATCATCTCGTTAAAAGACTGTACTGTAAAATCTTCTTTTCCTTCTTCTACATCTCTTGATTTTCTTAAGCTTCTTTCTATATCATCAACAACTCGATCTATATTTTTCATATCCACCCTTGCAAAAATTTGACCGTAAGAGCCTTCATCTGGGTTCATATCTTCGTATTGTGCATTTGTTACATATATCTGAGAATCATCCTGTGGATTTCCAATTTCCTCTAGGAAACCTATAATTTTTAGGTCTTCTCCATTAATCTCTATGTTATCATTTAATTTGAATGGTTTGTGAAATATTTTATCTGAGATTAGATAATTATATCCTAAGAGGGCTTTGTTTGTATCCCCTGGCCTTAGAATTCTTCCTTCCTCGGCCCCTACTTGAAATGAATCCAAAATCATATCTTTTTTTGGATCGTATGATATTATGAATACATATTTTAATTTGCTGTCTTGTCTTACTTCTGCTGCGCTAAAATATAATCCTGTTACTTCATAAACCCCTGGGGTTTTAGCTATTTTATCCACATCTGTATCATTTAATATTATTGTGTTTGATGGCCCATACCCCCCCGCAGATTTAGGCATTATTAGAACTTTGTCTGCAGATGAGCTTGAAGATAATTCTTCTATATAGTTATACAAACCCAACCCAAAACTTATAAAAATAAATATTGTTGCAATCCCAACTAAGATAGAAAAGATTGTTAGAAAGCTTCTTCCTTTATTTTTTTTCAAGTTTCTTAAGGAATATTTTATGCTTTCTTTACTTATCATCCTCTCAAGGCCTCCACGGGATTTTGTTTAGCAGCTTTCATTGCAGGAATTATTCCGGCTATCCCCCCGATTAGAAAACTCCCAAGAAGAGTTAAGAATATTAAAACGAAGTCTATGTTTGGAACTAATTCTGTTCCAAGTAAATTATTAATTCCATATGTACCAGCGAAACCAATAAAGGTTCCGAATATTGCTCCCGCTAGACCACCTATTAGTCCAAGTAAACTTGATTCAATAAAAAATTGTGAGAAAATATGTTCATTTCTTGCTCCAACTGATTTTGTGATTCCAATTTCTTTTTTTCTTTCCATTACCGAAGTTGTCATTGTGTTAATTATTCCGATTAGTCCAATAAAAATTGAAATTGATGCTACGATTAAGATGAATATCTGAACTCCTTCAAGAACACTATTAATTGTAGCTAGTGCAGATTCTGGGGTACTAACTTCGAAGTTCTCTTCTCCTTCTTTTACTCCCCTTCTTTGTCTCAATAATTTTTCAATATCTGCTTTAGTTTTATCCATTAAATCTTCACTCTTTGGTTTTACAATAATTAAGTCAGCTATATTTCCATATTCAAATAGATCTTCCATATCTTCTTCGAGCATAGATACAGCATTATCTGAGATTAAACTACCTACTTTTTCTCTAATCCCTATAACTTCAAATCTTTCATCGTTAATTAATATAGTATCTCCAGGGATAATCGCTTCTCCCCCCCACTCTTCTGATTTATCATAAAAATTATACCCTAGGGTAACTTTTCCGAAATCGTTTTCTCCCACTAACTTCCCCATAATTGGACCGGCATTTGCTCGGGTTTGCATTAGATCTCTTTCTTCCTCCTTGTTAGATACGCTACCAACATATCTAAAATTAACTACATCGTTAAATTCAACTTTTGCGGACTTTATATTTTGTCTAACTGCTATTTCTACGCTACTTAACCTTTCAATTGCACGAGCATCACCCTTTGTTATGGGCTCTACAACCGTACTCCCAGGGGGCCCATATCCAGTTATACCTCCTGCTTGTACTGTAATTAATTCGTTAGAAGCTAATCCCATTTGGCTTGCTACTGCAAGTTGTAATCCATTTCCTAAAGAAATTAAAGAAACAACTGCGGTTATTCCAATAAAAATTCCTAATAGAGTTAACCAGGACCTAATTCCTCGGCTTTTAAGATTTTTTAAAGCTAAAGAAAAGAAATCTTTAATCATTGTGTTCTCCGTTTAACTGTTTTTTTGGTTATTTTTTCAATCTTCCCATCCTTTAACCAATAAACAATATCTGGATAATCTTTTACTAATTTAATGTCATGTGTAACCATTACAATTGTTTTTCCTTTCTTATTGAGATCTTTTAGAAAATCCATAACTGTTGCACCCGTTTTTGAATCTAAGTTTCCTGTTGGTTCGTCTGCTAATATTACTTCTGGAGAATTTGCTAAAGATCTTGCAATTGCCACCCTTTGCTGTTGCCCACCAGATAATTCATTTGGTGAGTGGTGCATTCTATCAGATAACTCTACAAGATCCATAAGTTTATTTGCCCTAAATGACCTCTCTTCAGAATCATGGCCTTGAAAAATCATAGGTATCATCACATTTTCCTTTGCAGTTAGATTGTTAATTAAATTAAATGATTGAAAAATAAAACCAATTTTCTTTCCCCTTATTTGGGATAGGTCTGATTCACTTAATTCTGAAATATCTTCTCCATCTAATAAAATTGTTCCTTTTGTTGGAACATCTAATGATCCTACTAAATTTAGCATTGTAGATTTACCCGAACCAGATGCACCCATAATGGCTACAAAATCACCTTCTTTAATTTTTAGAGAAACTCCGTCTACTGCTTTAACGATGCTATGCCCCATGTAGTAATACTTGTGGACATTTTGTAATTCTATTATAACTTTATTCTCTTTTTTTTCCATAGAACTATATTATAATTAGGATATATATAAAATTAACTTAAAATAAAAAGAAAAAAGAAATTATTTCTTCCTAATTAAAAGTGTTAGGAAATAAATAATAACTATAACTAGTGCTATGATGCCTACACCCCAGAATACTAAACTTAAATTTTCTGTTGTGAATAATTCACCTGTAGCAAATCCGGTTGGAAGATATTGTACATTGTCATCTGACTGTTCTTCTAGTTCTTGTTCTTCTAGTTCTTCATCATCTTCTACATCACTACAAGGATTTACAATTATTGTTGTATATTCCCCACCAACAAGCTCATTATCATCATTATAAGCTAATATCTTTAAGTTGTAGCTAGTTTCAGTTAAATCGTTTGGTAGAGTAACTAAAAAGTCAACATCATCTTCCCTATCTTTTTTGTCATCAGCGTCCAAATCAAATTCTTCTGATTTTATTGATATCTCTGTGCCTTCTATCTTAAATACAAAGTACATATCCCTAAGATTATTATCTCCAGTGTTTATTGCATCAATGCTAATTGTAAAAATTGATCCACAAGTTAATTGACCAACAGGTAAATCTAAATTCTCGAATTGAACCTCTTCATCTTCATCCTTTACAATTTCAAGGATATTCCTAAATGTTTGGAAAATCTCAAATTTATTACCATCTTCGTCTTCACCATCTACTCTAACTTTTATATCAAAGTCCCCATCATCAACATTTAAAGGAAGTACAAAATCGATATCAAAATCTTGATCATCTCCAGATGGGATGTCATCTTCTCTAGAATCTTCTTTTAAGTCATCTTCCCCATCTACATTTATTACCCAAGCTCTAACATTAACATTATCTAGATCCTTGCCAGATACTTCATTTTTTACATTTACAACCAATGTAAAATCGTCTCCTGGAGGTAAATCTTCAAGATTATCTTCGTCTTCTAAAGTTATTGTTACGAATTCTGAACCAACTTTAACTTCTAAATTGAATGTTTCTGTTACTTCAGAGTTTGAAACTGTTATCTGTCCACTATAACTTCCTATAAAGATTTCTTGGTCTGCCTCTGCTGTTAAACTAATAGATCTTAGTTCTCCCCTTGCTAGACTAAATGTTGTCGGATCAAATGTTAATAATATTTGGTTCTCTTCTGAATCTTGAAAGTTTGTATCAAGATAAGATATTGTTAAACCACTTAAATCAACATTTCCTGTATTTTTTATATCGAATGTTACGCTATTGCTTTCTCCAGAATCAACATTTATTGTTGCTGGGGGGGTAATTGTTATTTCTTGTGATTCTGCTACTGTTAAATCTATATCAAATGTCTCATATAGCATCCCTAAAGAACCGTTATCTCCAGATATGCTAATTTCACCAGAATACGTTCCTGGTAATTGACCATCTGGAATATTAAACTGATAATCTACTATTTCATTGTCTCCAATATTGAATGTTGATATCTGTGTTGGAGCAAAGGTGAAATCTGTTGACATTCCAGATATGCTTCCTTCAAAGGTTACATTTGTTAGATCTGAACCATAATCATTTGTAATTGTAAATGTTCCTAAAACAGTATCTCCTGGTTTTTTGTCTGTAAATGTTGCGCTTTGTGGATTCAATGAAGCACTTACAGAAAAAACTAACAGAAACATCAAAATTGTTGCTAAATATGTTTTTTTCATTCTTTAACCCTCCAAAATCATGATTTTGTTACAATTGGTAAGTTGTGACTTCATTTATAAAGCTTACGGTGGGTTCAACTTTGTTAGAATAAATCACACTGTAACAGTTATATAAAAGTTGTATTAATAAAACTCTCAACTTGGTTAACTATACCCTCATAAGATAAGCTTGAGTTTTCCCAAATATTAACAATATTTCTTAAGCTTGTAATATTTGTGTAGCTTTCTCCATCTGTTATATAATTAAATACCCAAGTTTGGTTTCCACTTTCAGTAAACTTATCAAAACTTCCTATCACTTGCTCATTATCTAAGTATCTTATATATATTTGCTGATCTGTACCAATTTCTGGGCTAGATAAGATGGAATTGTTTATTCCTTCTTCTATAGCTTCTCTAGCCAAGGTTTCATTATCTTCAGGAATTTCATACTGAATTAGTAATTGGGGATCAGAAGTAGTTCCTGTATATTCCGAAGTTCTTACAACAATATAAGCATATTGTGGAGTAGTAGGGGTCCATCCATCTAATAATCTGTAGTTTGTATAACCTGTAACATTTATATTACTTACATTAACAAAATGGGTTTTTGCACCTGTTGTTCCACCCCAATCTTTAGTTCCTTCTCCTGTAAAAGCTTTGTCATTACAATCTAAGTCGCCAAAATAACTCATATTAGAATAATAATGGACATTATATGTTGGGGTATAATCCCTTGAAGCAACATAACCTTGTGCATAAAACTTTATGCTTGCAAGAGATAAAATTGCATCATCAGCAATAGTAGAAGTATTAAACATAAAAAAAGCAACTTCTTTTACAGCAAAAAGAGCACTAGTTCTATCATCTTTTATGTTTAAAGTTGAACTGGTATTATAAACTGGATTAATTGCATCACAACTACCTCCAGTAAATCTTAGACAAGCATCAGTGTTATCAGAGTAAAAAGAATAAGTTGGATCTGCATCTATATTCCCCCCTAAACCTTCTAGATTTATCCATAAGATATCACTTCTTTTGTCATACTCTATTTCGAAATCAGATTCTATTAAATCTGTGAAGCTGTATCTTAGCTCATCAATTATTAAATCTGTTACTTCATATTGTACGAAACTACCCTCATTGTAACTTCCTTCTGGGGTATAATTATAAGTTCTGTAGTTAATCTCTTTGTTTGAAGTTATTTTAAATCCAATTTTATTTAAGTTTTCTAGTGTGTTGAAGTTTATTGAGAACTTTGTATTATCTCTGTATTGGTCTATTGTTGTTTGATAGTTTAGCTGATTTCCAATTATGCTTGAGAGATTTGTTATTTCTATCTCTTGATCTTGGTAATTTATTATTGGTGTTAAAGTTACTTCTGTATTATCTAAAGATTCTTGGTTAAAATTTCCTTGACTTTCTTGTGAGGTTATGTATTCGTTGAAATAGTAGAAATCATTTTCATACTCGTGGAATCTTTTTCCCATTGTTTGAGTCCATTCGCAGGTTGTTTTATTGCAGGTTTGTTCTGTTCTTTCATCTAAGATTGTTGTGGTTTGTGTTTCTATTTGGTTGAAATTGTAAGTTGGTATTGTTTTTTCTACAGGAGACTCATTTACTTCTTTTACTCTTTTTTCTTCAATTATTCTTATCCCATCTAAATTTATTTCTTCCTTAATTTTACCCCCTATTGGAATTATACTTTCAGAGTTTAACACATCCGGAGAAACTAGTAATGGAATAAAGAATATTAATAAAACTCCAAATACCATAATTAATCCCAATTTAATTCTCCCTTTCTTACATTTTATCATTCGTTTTATTTTCCTTCTGAATCCAATTGGAATTAATAACCCAATTAAAGATAGTGTTATCATAATTGTTTCTGAGTCGCTATATTCTCTGGTATATGTAGTTGCTGTTACATTATATGATCCGGTGCTTGAATAATTGTTTTCAACATAAACGTAAATAGCTTCTTCATTGTTTAGACTTATTTCAGATGTACTATTAATTGTGGATTCTCCTGTGTTTAATTGCCATGTAAAGCTATCTGTTGAATTTATTGTATTGTTTATCATAAATTTGAATATTGCTTCTGTATTATTTCCATAAATATTTGATAGATTAGAAATTAACTCTATTTCTTTTTCTTGGATAGTTACATTAATTTCACTTGATTTATCACTTACACTTGGATCTGATGTTAAATTTGAGTATGCGAAGAAAATATATTTATCACTTATATTTCCAGTCGCATTTACCCTCCAAGTTATGTTTTGACATTCATCTTTGTTTAGTGTGATATTGTTCGGATTTGAATCTATTGTATAGAATGGAGTTTCCCCTTCTTGAGTTGAAATCAATCCTTTTTCTTGAGGTAATTCTCCTTCTAACCAATAAGTAATATTAAGATATGGTCTTTTAGAAGGAGTAGAATACTCTTTTGTATAAAGATTAAGATTCCAACCGGATCCAGTATCCAAAGGAATAAATACAATAGATAGATTATTCATCCCAGAATTATATGAAGCGTTAACAAGTTCCGTAATAGTAAAGTTTATCCAAGTATCATCCACAATTGAATTAGATAAATTAAATTCACAATATTCTGCAGAAGGCTTATTATTCCATATCAAAGTAGATTCATCCCAAGCAGAAGAAGTATTACATAAGGAAATATTATACATTGCCCCACCACACGAAGCGGCAGTATAAAAATACATAGTTGCATCCCCTACCCAAGCATTATTTTCGGGAAGAGAACTAAGATTAAATTTAAGATAACTGTGATATTCATCCCCATATATATTAGCAGTAGACATATAGCCCATATTCCCTGTATTCTGCGTAGGGTAGGATTCAATAACATAACCATCATCTAAATTTTCTGTATCGGGTTCTTGCAACTGAATCGTTGTAGATGCACCCCCCCATTTTATTTCTTGTCCTAAAATACTTTCAGAAGTATCAGACAAGTCTATTATTTCTCTTATTTTTTCATTAGAAATTTGAATCTTTATTTTTTTATCCTTATTTATTTCTCTACCCAAATCATTTTTTGGTTTTTGAGTTTTGTTATATTTATTGTAAACTTTTAAGTCAACTTCCTCGTTAAGTTTATTATCAGAAACAGATAAATCTAAGGTGATTGTACTATAGTTAAAGTCTATTACATCAACTGGGAAATCTGGATCTTCATCAATAATAATATTCCAAATACCTTTTAGACTATTAGCCTCTTCAATTTTTTTCCATTGTCCTTCCTCATAAACATTTCTTACTCCAGAATAAATAGTTTCAGTGCAAAGATTTTCATTACAATGAGTTTCTGTACTTGGGGTGTACTCTACTTTCTCAAATTCTGGATCTAAACTTACATTAATTTCACCACAATCCTGAAGATAACAACAAACTTCTGTTGTAAAATCAAAGAAGTCATTTTGACTTACATTTATATCCTCATTTGGAGAAATTAAACTAGTTTCTATTTTAGACATATTCATAGTAAGTAAAAAAATCTCTGAAGTGTTTACATTAATTCCATCAGTACAATTTATCCACCAATCATATACCCCGCCCAATACCGTTCTGTTGGCAGTTATATTCCGGGAGATTCCAACATCAGATATCCATATTGAATTATTGCTACCATAGATAACAGGAGTACCATCATCTAACCATAAACTACAGTTAAGGGAAGTATAGTTGATATTTGTTATATTAAATCCAAAAGTAGGGGTTGTATCCATTGTTTCAATACTATTATTCTCCGGAAATTCTAAATTTATTATTATACTATTATTACAAACATTTTGTTCATTTGTTACACTATTACAATTGTCATCAAGACCATTACAGATTTCATTAGTTGGACCAACATAGCTACCTCCACAACTTCCCCACTCTCCTGCAGAACAATTTTGAGTCCCTTTTGCACACACGCCAACATCAATGCCACACTCTTGCGTTAAACTTTCATCTACCGAACCATCACAGTCATCATCTTGATTATTACAAGTTTCAGAACTTGCCTGACCATCAGTACTACAAGAACTCCAACTCCCTGCAGTACATGCCCTGGTTCCACCCGCGCATGCACCTTGACCACACCCTTCACTAAAACCATCTATAGTACCATCGCAGTCGTCATCTTGATTATTACAGGTTTCTGTGCTAGGAAAACAACAATCACCATTATCCATGCAGACAGAACCTGCCTCTGTATAACAACACCAATCTGGATCTCCACTATTTGGGCAACATAATTCTCCCCCACTAGGACATCCCCAGCATCCATCATTACATTCATAAGGATAATCGCCACCACACACATCACATTCTCCATTGTCAGTATCACAATAAGGGCCTTCATCTAGACAACACCAATCTGGATCTCCACTATCTGGGCAACAAATAGACCTTCCCTCATTTCCTAGTTCGCATCCCCAGCATCCATCATTACAATACCAAGGGTAATCTGGATCTTCACAACTTTCATCACCCTCACAATATCCACCAGAACATTCCCCACTAGTACATTCTTGCTTTAAAATGTAATCGTTATCATAATCACAATAGGATGATTCCGTACCGGGATTATAACAAGTATATTCTCTCCAAGTTTGCCACACATCATCTCCTGAACATGAAGGACTTCCTATCCATCCACTATCCCCACAGTCTCCATCACCATAACATGTAGTCGCACCATAACAATTTCCAGTACCATAATTACAGCCATAAGGACAAGTTTCTACAAAAGTATCGTCCTGCCAACCAGAATTAGGTGAATCCGTAATACAACTCCCACTTTCCCCCGGATTATTATGCTCGCACTTATATGCATGATACCATCTATGCCTATATCTATAACTATTTTGACAATAATAATCCCAGCCATCTAAATAATTTTGGTCAGTACAATCCTGTTGACATGGGTACCAAGAACAATAATCAGTATGACAATCTTCACAGTAGAAACCAACACCAGACATACATAATGCAAGAGGTAAACAAGAAATGGGGTTTGGAAAGGCTCTACATGCACCAAGTGCCCATTCACAAATAGTACCAAAAGAAGAGTAATACTCATAAAAACAATATTCAGCTAAACAAGTCCATTCATTACAACTATGGTGCCCTCCCCAAGTGTTCAGTATTTCATTAGTTAAAGGATTAATAGTCATCCCCCCGTCTTCATTAAATATAGACACAGATAGTTCACCATTATCAACACTTATATTTATCAGATGGCTTCCCCTAAAATTTGAAGAATCAGAAAAGTATAAATATAAAAACGAATTTTCATTTTCTTTTGCTTTAAAAGGGATAATATTTATTGAAGTACCATCATCATACTCTACTCGTATATATTTACTTTGTGGTCCATTTCCCGTCAATTCTTTTGCATAATTAAGATTATTCTCAATTAAAGGGAATATCTTATTATCCAGAATCAAATTATTTACATCTAATTCTTTTTTATCTAAGATATTTGGTTTTGATTTATTTGAAATACTGCCCTTATTAATGGTCTTTGATCCAATAGGAGAATTAGTTGTCTTTGAGCAACTTAGTGAAGATCTTTTTATAGGGTATCCTGCAATTTTAGTCTCTGTTAGAGATTCGTCTAAAAAAGATAAGTTAAATTGATATAAAGGAGAAGACAATAAAATCGCATCCTCCAAGGAACTCGTAGAATAAATACCCGCAACAGAAAGGGGAATTAAAATAATTAAACATAAAAATATAATAAATAGAACAACAATAGATACCAAATAACCTATCTTTCTCACCTTGCACCCCCTTAAAATATTAATTTAGGAAAGGAAATATTTAAATTATACCTACACTTTTCTGTAGTACTATGAAAGAACAAAAACCAAATGATTGCTCTTTAATTAAACTGTATGCTTTTCTTGGTAAGAGGTGGACGTATCCTTTACTCTACAATATAAGCAAAAGCCCTAAAAGTTACAACAATTTGTATATGCTTTCAAAAAAGACTATAAACCCCACTCTTCTTGCTGAAAGATTAAGGGAATTTATAAAATTCGACATAATAAAAAGGCAAACTATTGGAGAAAGAGTATTTTATAGCACAACAAAAAACGGTGAGAAATTAAAGGATATATTAAATCAAATAAGATTGCTTTCAAAGGATTTAAAATGCTACTTGCCAAAGGATTGTAAAGAAAGGTGTTGTTCAAAATGTAAGATATTCAAAAAAACCGTATAATCTAGCAAAAAATAAAGTTTTTAGTAAATATTAACAATCCTTTCTACAAACCTTAATAATATAACACCCAAAAGATTTATATTTAAGCTTTGAGTAAATTATTTATATGGAACTAGGAGAGAAAATCAAATTTATGATAATGTTATCAATAATTGTAATTATTATCACTCCTTTCATTTATTTCAATATTAGAGCAGAAAATCTCTGGAGAGTAATTTTATTTGTTGGTATCCCCCTCTTGTCTATAATAGTATATTATGTCCTCAAAAAGAATTCCAAAATGAAAGAAGATATACGGAGCATAGTTTCTTCCGGTTATCTGTTTGGATTTAGTTATTTATTTTTAGGTATTCTAATATTAACTATAAATATATTAGATATTCTAAAAAAGAATGGGGCGATTCTGAATCCTTTAACATTAATTGCAATCATATTTTTAATATTTGGAATTCTTCTGGTAGCATATAGTAAAAAATTAAAGCATATTTAATTCAAAAAAACAAAAACCTTAAAAAGTCTATTTCTTAAAAAGAATTATGAGCAATAGAGATATTCTTGGAATTCTATCATTTTTAATTGTTGGATACCTTTTTGGTTTTCTTAATAAAGATAATCTTATTTTTGGGATAATAATTTTGTTGCTACCATTCATTCTTCTACTTTGGACATTTCACAAAAAAATGGGATTATTCAGAGATAAACAGGACAAGAATTTATTAGTTTATTTTATTGTTTTTCTAATAGCTGGTTTTTTCTTGGGAAAATGGAATATCGTTAAAGTACCACCCCAATATAATATTTTTATGTTTTTTGCTCTTTGTTTTTTTATTTTTATGTATTTAGCTTTTTCAGAAAGCCATAAACAATGGAAATTAAAGAAAAACAAAAAACTCTATAATCACCCAATATTCATTATTATTCTCATAATACTAATAACGCTACTTATAATCTTCTTCAGCTTGTAAAAATTAAAGAAATATTTAAATAATAACTAAATTAACAAAGAACCTATGGAAAAAATCTTCCCTATTACGGTTTTAATCCTTCTACTCCTTCTATTTAGTGGATGCATGGGCAATGATCAAAGAATAAAAAAACAATACTATCCCCCCACTTGTGGAAATGATCTCTGTGAAGATGACGAAGAATATTATTGTTTAGATTGCAATCTATCCTGTAAATCAGAAATTTGTAATTCTAAAATAAATATAATTTGCGAAAACTGTACTAAGAATCAAAAAGAGTTATTACCTACATTGTTTGAACATCAAAATATTATTTATAGTTGCTTATCTTATTACTACGGTTATAATCCCCCTAGATTAGTCTACCATATAATAACTAGCAATCAAGGACTAAACTCTTGCGCAAAAGAAGAAGGATGTTATATTAGTGGAGGTGGTTTTGCAGAAAGATATCAAATAAAACAAGGATTTATCCCTGGATTAAGAGAATACGGAGAATATGATGTAACAAAAAAGAAGAATGTCGGTTTTGAAGTACATGAAATGTCGCATATCTTCACAAGCTATGGATTAGGAGAAGTGCCTGCCTGGTTCACAGAAGGGATAGCTATATACACAGAAAGTAGAATTTCTTGTCATAAAGATCAAGTCCTATCTGGAAAATTTGATGAATTTCTCAATTTATATGAAAAATTAAAAAATAGCGAGGTATCTTTAAATGAAATAGCCCCTTTTGATGAATATTATAATACCAAACATAATAGTCATATTATTGGATCTTTGTATTTTGGTGCATTAGAAAGAGAATATGGGTGTAATAAAGAATGCATAGCTAAGATTCTATCTTCCTTACACCAATATAGAGAAGAGTGTACTAGTATTTGTTTTCAAAATGCTAAAATGAATTTTCCAGAATTAATAAATTTTAGTATGAATAACAATGATCTACGTATTCCTTTAATAACAAACAGTATTATTAAACAAAAATCAGAACAAATTATTGGAGAAGATTTATCTTATCTTTTCAATCTTTTAGAAATAACTTATTAGTAAGGGCTGGGGGAGTTACATTTATTCCAATATTTTCTTCTTGAGGTAAGATTAAAATTCTTAAGAGTTATTAATTAAGGAGTCCAAAAGATAAATTTGTATGAATTTTCCTAATAAATGTACATTTGGCAATCTCCTTTAGATATTTTGCTCTAATCTTAACAACCATTCCATCGTAGGGTTCTTTATAATAAATAACTTCTTCTGAATATTTTTCTATCATACTAATTTTGCTTTGATCAGTAACAGATTTGTAAAATAGAATAAGTACCT
>JAIOSD010000062.1 GCA_021107835.1 archaeon | reverse complement strand
TAGCTCTTATTATACCAATACCAACTGGGAGATTAACCGGCTTTCCTTCTGAGTCAACATCATCAACATAAAAATCAACTGCAGTTTCCAGATCCATTCCATCATTAACCAATCCCGCGATCTTTGGAATTTGTTCTGTGGCTACCTTGTTCTCTAAAAGTGATTCCTTGTAATATCTTGGATGGACTGGATTTACATCATTAATAGTTCCAGTAAAAATCATTCCAGGTTCGCCATTAAACCAAGCGCTGTAGGATAAATGCCCTAAAATTTTGTGAGAATCTAATAAGATATATCCATCTTCCCCAATTTTTCCGATTAATTTGTAGGATGAATCCATACCCTCATGTAACCAAGGACTTAATACCTTAGTTCCATCTTCGGATAATATCATAGATACCCTTGCCTTTACATTACCCGCAGCAAAATCTAATCCTTGCCTTAGTTGATCAAAACTATAAAATTCAGGTATATGGGGCCTTTCCTCTGGATTGAAGTGGGGATTTCTTAATCTGTAATATCTTCCTTCCCCTTCTTGTTGGGTTGCCTTCATGAAATCGTGATCAATAGCCACAGACATATTTGCTGCAGGAATCTCACCCTCTTCTCTTTTGGAATAGATAAATCTCATAATGTCTGGATGATTTGTATCCAACATGAACATATTTGCCCCATCTCTTTTTCCGCCCTGGTTAATTGTTTTACCTAAAGCTGAAGAATACATTCCCATAAAAGAAACAGGTCCATCAGTTATACCACCAGTTCCTGCTATTGGTTCTAATCCTGGCCTTAATTGAGACCAATTAAAACCAGTTCCACCAACAGAAGCTTGTATGTCTGCTGCCTCTCTAAGTGTGGTAAAAATACTATGTCTAGAATCATAAATGCCCAATACAAAACAAGCAAATAATTGTTCTCTTACTTTCCTTTCTTGTTCGAGATCTGCTAATAAAAAGGCATATTGTGTTGGATTTTCTGCTACTTGCAATCTTCCTTCAAGATCATCCGCCATTAATCTGTGACCGCCATTTGCCATGTACGGGGTATTTGGAAAAATCTCCCTCGCAGCAAATTTACCAAATACATCACGAACAATATCAGAGTTATTTAAAGAATCATCATTTGCAACTAATCCATCTGCCACTAGCTTTGCGGCTCTATAAAAAACAATCTCAGGAGTTTCACAGTATTTATTTGTTCCAGTATCTCTCCTGCCCCATTTATCTAAGAAAATCTTATCGTACATAGGGTTATGGACTGGGTCTTTTAACCTTGTAGCAGTTGCTTCTCCAACATAAGCAGGTAGTAAATCATATTTTGCTAGAACGACAGGATCTTCATATATTTTTACTCCTTTTATTCTAAGATTACCAACATAACTTTCAAGTAATTCATCTACTGCATCTCCACCCAAATTCTATCCCCCCTTCCTTAAGTTCTTAATTAAATCTTCAAAAGATTTCATATCAGCAAAGTCTTTGTATACTGAAGCAAAACGAACATATGCAATCTTATCTAACCCCTTCAACTTCCTCATGACCATTTCACCAATAACACCTGAATTTATTTCTTCAGTATCATTACTCCTCAACTCTGTTTCAATCTCTCTTAAAGCATCATTTATTTGTTCTGTAGTAACAGGCCTTTTTTCACATGCTTTCAAAAAACCTTGTAATATCTTATTCTTATCAAACTGCTCTCTTTCCCCAGACTTCTTTACAACCCGTAAATTAACCGTTTCTGACCTTTCATAGGTTGTAAATCTTTTCCCACATTTCAAGCATTCACGCCTTCTTCTAATAGAATCTATTGAATGCGTTCTCTTATCCACCACTTTTAGCGACTCATTGCCGCAGAATACACACCTCATTTTTACAATATATTGTGTATGTTTGAACTAAAACCATACAACATCTTGTGTTTCTTGATATTCCCCTATATAAGTATTTAGCTAATAAAAAGAAATAGTTCTAAAGAGTATTATTTAATCATTATATTTTGATAGTCTTTCCAGATCACATCGATCTTTGTAACAAAGCTTTCCAAACTCCCTATTAGAAGCTTCTCCTCTGAAGATACCCTTTCCAAATTCAAAGAGTCTTGGAGATCCATCCAGACCAATTAGCACATTTTGGGGTTTCTTTTCTAAATCTAATCTTGCAATTCCTGCTTGATGAATCCTTTTTACTGTTTCTTCTAGCCTTGCCTCTGCTTTAGAATCCAATCTAACTCCTTTTTCAGATAAAAGAGGCCCTGTAACATAACCCCTCACAAGAATAGATGGCCCTTCATTGCAAGGAATCTCTGGGTAATTTTGACCAACAAACCTTAAAATTCTCTCTTTTCCCAAACAATAAAGACCCCTTAAACCATACCTCTTCTTATCTGGTAAACCTTCTCTAAGAAAAAGAATCTCAGGCACATCTTCTATTCCATCTAACATTTCAAGAGCTTCGCCATCCCTTAAAATATGAGCCTGAGAAAACCCATCCCTTGCAACTTTAATAATAAAAGGGATTTCCTCATTGCCTTGTTCCCTAACTTTTAGAACTAAACAAGATGCCCCAAGGTATCTTTTTTCTACATCGTAACCAAGAAATCTGGCCACATATAATCCAAGCGGTTGTCCGATAAACATTGCATTAAAAAAATAAATCCACTTTATAAACCTTTCCAATTGTAACCACTTAAAAGAAATAAAAAGGAAGAAAAGGTATCATCGAGTAATCAGAAAGTTCGAATCCTCTTTGTATAATACTTTACCTAAAGATTGATAGGGTCCTATATAAACAAATTAGTGTATAAAAAAGAAGTGTAAGATTGACAAAATAAAGATTTAAAAGAAAAGGTGCCAATAATAAGTGTAAATCCAATTGAATTCTTACTAAAATAATAAAAACAGATGTGGCTTTGTGTAACTTATTACAATATTAGAATGTAAAAACTAAAACTTTAATGGAGTAGTAATTAAATCTCTTATTTTTATGAATTACCAAATTCCTTCATCAATGTCTTTTCTTCTTGTTTCTCCGTACCTTTCAAGTTCTCTTCTTGCATCAGCGTCAGAACTCCATCCGCCGCCATTGTTTATTCTGTTTATCAATCTTTGTCGGTAACTATCTGAAGAATCAACACTACTAAGGGCGCGTCTTGTTAGTTCTCTAGATTGGTACACTGCTTGCGCTTCTTGTACATCTTTCTCCGTAAAAATCTCTTCTGTTAATCCGTACAAATATGCTTGTCTTATTTCTGGGTCACACACCCTAAAGAATGGATTAACTACTTCCAGACCTCTTCTTCTAATTATGCTTAATACTTGTTCTGCTCTTGATTCTAATGATTTTTTATCTGCCATTTTTAATCAATTATATACCAAATTTTCCTATATATAAATCTTTCTATTTATAACAACTTATAAGTAATAACAGTCAAACAAACTAAAATAATTTAGACAAGAAGAATTTTTTAAAAAAGAAATAAAAAGGAAGAAAAGGTATTGCCCCTTCTTCCCAACCAAAACTAAGTAGTGAGTTAGTTTGTGGGGGGTTAAAGAATGAACTTTAATCTTAACCCACTACTTAAGCATGTCAATACCCAATTCTTGGCCAATTTGAGTAGCTTTTTCAGCTTGTAATTGAGTTCTATCAATCTTTCCAAGAATATATGGAGAAGAAACTCCAGTTATGATAGTCATAACTCTTATTTTACCTTCCATATTTGGGTCTATGTGAGCTCCCCAGATAACCATTGCATCTGGATCAAGCGTTTTTGTAACAGTTTTACCAACTTGCTCAACATCATCTAATAACATATCTGCTCCGCCAGTTATATGTATCAAGGCACCAGTTGCACCCTCATAACTTACATCCAACAAAGGATTAGATAATGCTCTATTAACTGCTTCAGTTACCTTATTTTCTGAGCCAGATTCTCCAACTCCAATAACCGAAACTCCACCTTCTTTCATAATTGTCTTAACATCTGCATAATCCAAATTAACCAAACTTGGCAATGCAATTATCTCAACAATACTCTTAATCATTGTAGATAATAGCTCATTAGCTACCGCAAATGCTTGTTGTAATGGTAATTGTCCAGCAACTGTGCTCAATCTATTATTATCCAACACAATAACAGTATCGCAAACCTCTCTTAGTTGTTGCAACCCAAATTCAGCCTTATCACATCTTGCTTTTTCAATATCAAAAGGCATAGTTACAACAGCAATAACAATTGCACCAGTCTCTTTAGCTAATTGTGCAATAACAGGCGCAGCACCAGTTCCAGTTCCACCACCCATTCCAGCAGCAACAAATACCATATCAGTACCTTTAACTATTTCTCTTAATTCTTGCATACTTTCTTTAGCAGATTCTCTTCCTTTTTCTAGATATCCGCCACAACCTAATCCTCGAGTTAATTCTCTCCCTAAAAGGAGATTCCTATCTGCTTGAGATATATCTAAGTGTTGTTTATCTGTATTAGCAACAATAACTTCTGCACCATTAATCCCTTTCTTATATAACCAAGAAGCAATGTTAGATCCAGCACCACCAACACCAATAACCTTCATATTAGCTTTTCCTACTTGTAAGTCTTCTACGTTAAAATTTTCCTCTGCATTTTTTAATGCATCTTGTATAATAAATTCCATTTTTTTCTTTATCCCCCATGTGTATTTTTTATTACAACAATGTTTATATATTAGGAAATGTAAATTCCTACTAAGAAAACGTGTCTAATCGCCAAATTAAGATGCTTTTTCAAGATAAATCAAATTAAGACTTGATACAATTCGTGTGTATTTTCATTCGGAATCGCCAAAAACCGTTGAAAACATTAAGACCTAAGAGTATTTTGATTCTAACTGTTTATAAAGACTTTTAAATTTAAACCTATATGTTAGAGTAGATAGTTAAACTTGCCTCATATGTTTTTTATGCCCTAATTTCTTGCTTTTATGGTAATGAGTAAGCTTAATTTGCTTAGGTTCTTTATCTTCTCCTCTTAATTTAAACAAAATTCCAGCCCCACATAAACTCATTAAACCAACAAAAATAAACGTATAGCTAAATCCAACAAATTGAGCAAGTGCTGCTCCAATTGCAGCAGTTCCAGCAGCAACTATACCCGTAACACTACCATAAAATCCCCACTCAAAGCTTTCATGTTTTTTATCTAAATGGGTGCTCCACAACCCCATCCAAGTAGGATATGCTAAAGCAACACCAACCCCATGAATCATTTGTGCAATATAAATATGAACAATATGAGTAGCAAAAATATAAATAAATGGGACTAAACTAAACAAAAAAGTACCAATAATCAACCATTTTAGCTTATCTTTTCTCTCATCAACATATTTTGAAAAAGGCAACTGAATAACAGATCTTGTAACCAAAAAAACAGTACTAGCCAATCCAGCAGCAAAAATAGAACCACCAATAATATTATCTTTAATAAAAATAGCTAAAATCGGACTAATTAATCCAAAACCAACAACTAAAAAAATATCAGATATCATTAATAATTTTATAGTTCTATTAATTTCCACCCCTAACATGATTCAAAATTTAGAATTTACTATTTTTAAAACTATCTGATAATTCTTACAGGTGTTGCCCTGCTACTTCCAGCTTGAAAACTCACTAAAGCATCTGCATTCATTTGGTGTGCTTTATATCTTAATTGGTTATCATTGGGAGCAATTATTGCAGTTACAGGAGTTTCAGTGGGAACAAGTTCAAGTTTTTTTCCAAGCAAATTAGAAACATCTTCAAGTCCAAGATCATAAATTTTAATATCCGCTTTCTCCTCGGCTTCAGCAAGATTTTCGTTTTTAATCCTATCAACATTCCCTTGATAGTCGCATATAAAATTATTAGCAATCTTTCTTTTTAGAACCGCATCTCTAAAAGGGGAAAGTTCATGTTTTAGAACCTTATAAACTGGATTAGATAAATCTAACCAATCAAACCACCTATAATTTACTAGTGTTTCAGAATCCTCTCTTTCTAAGTCGAAATCTCCATAAAGCCACAACTTAGTGATTTCCCTCTCTTCAAAAAGCCCCTTTTTGTATACCCCTCTTACATAAAATTCTACTTTGGCTTCATTTTGTGCCACTACATCAAGCACAATTTTATAAGGACCACTATAATGGAAAGCATACAGATCTGTTGATTTCCCAGAAACATTATCTCTACCTAATGTTCTATAATTTTCTACCATATGTTCCAATCTTTCAAAAGCCTTGTCAGGCAAATCTATTGGAACTGTAGGAACTAATAAATCCATAAAAACAGGAATAAGAGAGTTTATTTAAACTTTTTCTTTTTCAGATAAATCCTTTACAAAACATTTTTATACTATCAAACAAAATTAATTTCTATGAAAACTGGTGACTATATTCAAATCAAAACTTCCAAAGAAACTTTCAAAGGAATCCTAATGCCAGACTCAGTAAAAAACAAATTTGTTCTAAAGCTAGATTCGGGTTACAACATAGGAATAAACAAATCAAAAATAAAAGAAAAAAAACTAATAAAAAAGAAAACAACCAAACCAACTAAAACAAAAACAAATAAACAAAAAAAATCTCTAAAAAACATACTAATTTTACACACTGGCGGTACGATTGCCTCAAAGGTTGACTACAAAACAGGAGGAGTAATAGCAAAGTTTACTCCAGAAGAAATTCTAGAATTATATCCAGAAATAACAGATATAGCAAATATAAAAACAAAACAAGTTTCAAACATATTCTCAGAAGATATGACTTTCAAAGATTATAATAAATTAGCAAGAGAAATAAAAAAAGCAAAGGGGGTAGAAGGAATAATAATAACTCATGGAACAGACACAATGCATTACACTTCAGCAGCATTATCTTTTATGTTAGATAACTTAAGTTTCCCAATATTACTAGTAGGTTCTCAAAGAAGTTCAGACAGAGGTTCTTGAGATTCTGCAATTAATTTAATCTGCGCAGCCAATTTTATAATAAAATCAGATTTCGCAGGGGTGGCCCTATGTATGCATTCTTCAATGGATGATGGTTCCTGCTACATATTACCTGGATTAAAAGTAAAAAAATTACATTCCTCAAGAAGAGATGCTTTCCAACCAATAAACACAAAACCAATAGCGTTAATTGATACAACCGGAAAAATAAAACAAATAACAAAAAACTATACAAGAAAAGATAAAAGAACACTAGAGGTTAGTTATTTCAATGAAAACATTAAAATTGCTTTTTTAAAAGCTCACCCAAATATGCACCACTCAGAAATCCCCCCTAAACTAGATGGTATAATAATAGAGGGGACAGGATTAGGACACTTACCTATAAATTCTAATCCAAACCTATTTTCAGAGATAAAAAAACTAAAGATTCCTGTAGTAATGTGCACCCAAACAATATTTGGAAGAGTTAACATGAATGTTTATGCAACAGGGAGAACACTACAAGAATATGTTATATCTGGTTCTGACATGACACCTGAAACAGCATTCATAAAATTAGCTTGGTTATTATCTAATAAAAAAGATCCAAAATTAATGCTCTCAAACTTAAAAGGAGAGATAAACGAAAGGATTTCTAATGAGTTTTTGCAAATATACTAAAGTTCACATAATCGGTGGTTAACAAGATTTGTTTCAATTGATAATTCAGCAAGATTAATATATAGGTGAAATTATATAATTCCATGGATCACAAACTTCATAAGAAAAAAACAATACAACATATGCTCACCCTAATTTTCATAATTATTCTTGCACCATTTATTATCCTTCTTGATTTATTCGTAGAAATATATCACCAGATAGGATTCCGTTTATGCAATATCCCTCTTGTAAAACGGAAAGCATACATACTAATTGATAGGCACAAACTACAGTACCTAAATTGGTTTGATAAATTAGCTTGCACATATTGTGGATATGCTAATGGTTTTGCTAGATATATTGTTGAGATTGGTGCAAGAACTGAGAAATATTGGTGTGCAATTAAGCACAAGAAAACATCGGGCTTTCATGACCAACCCCACCAGAAAAAATTTTTGGAATATGGAGACAAGAAGACTTATAAGAAAAAATATCATTGAAATACAAACTAAAAATCCTTCGGCTTTCAGTCCCCCTAATAGTTAGAAAAGTTTAACAGGATTAACAAGAAATAAGGGTTTAAGAATTTTATAGAAACATTGTTAAATTCAGATGTTTAAAGTTCATTATGCGTAAGATACATTTAATAGTATTAATAATATTGGTTTTGTTAACTATTGTTTTATATATAAATAATAATGAAACAAGAAACCATTTTAATATAACCTGCGAAAAAACTTACGGTTTATCCTTCCCTCCATTCTCAAATCCTGATCAAATAGATTTCACTTTAAATCAATTAGAGACTTTCAACATTGATAGAATTAGGATAGCTATTGATTGGAAGAATCGGGAGCCAGAAAAAGGAGAATACTATTGGGCACCGATGGATTACAGAATGAAAAAAGCTAAGGAAAAAAATATTTCTGTCTTTTTAACTGTGCCAAGCAACGGACCTGAATGGGCATGTTCTAATATCAAGAATGATAAAACTTGTGTCTTCAATGGAGAAGAGAGTTTTAGCGAATTTCTAACTGAAATCCTTAGCAGATACCAAATAGACAAGATACAGTTTGGAAATGAATGGGAGACTACTTATGCAGGCACAATGCAAGAGTTTGTGAGATTCAATAATCTGTTCTACGATTTAGTAAAGGAAACCTCTCCAGAAACAGATGTTGTTCTCGGAGGAATCACAAGAGCATATCCAATGGTAGAGTTTTATTGCAATCAAGGAAATGATTTTGATTTTTCTGATATTGAATTTGACAATGGATACTCAAAAGAAAAGATAATCTTGAAAGTTGAAACCGACTATTGTGACTCAGATTACAAAGAAAAAGTATTGTATGTATTTGAAAATGCAAAATATGATATGATTGATATCCACCTGTACGATGATCCCCTGAATTGGGAATCTTATGTAGATAATCTTCCAAAAGAAAAACCAATCATTGTTACAGAATTTGGAGGACCTAGTTCGGTTTTTGAAAAGACAAATCAAAAATACCAAGCAGAAAGAATGCAGGAATACCTTAGAGTTATAGAAACTCTTCCAATAGAAGAAGCTTATTATTTCAAATTAACTGACTCAGCAGATGCTTATCATAAAAATTCTGGGCTTTTTGATGATAAACTAAATAAAAAGAAATCTTATAATGTTTTTTCTAAATGTGTAATAGATACTTCTAAATAATAACTCTTTGAAATTTTTTGCGTAGTAAAAGATGCTCGATTAACTGAATAATAGAGGCTCTGGAACATTAATCAAGAATAGAGATACTTTTATAAATATTAATCAACCAACCCTCCTTATGTACGATACACTTAAAAAAATGGGGGGCTATATTGTGTACACCAAAGAAGATGGACGTAGAGATTTAACTTTAGCAATCGGACTTCTTGCCGCAGCAGGTCTTGCAGCATTTGGAATGTGGTTGGGGGCATGTAATTATAAACTAACTCAAGATACAAGAGATCAACAAATTCAACCTCCAGGGTTAGAAAACATTGGATCCTGTGATCATTATCTGGGGCTTGAATAATACCCAACCAACTTATACACCAACTTAGCGGCAGTATAACTACTTAATTCTCCAGAAGGACAAAGTTCTACAACATCACATCCAACTACTTCTCTTTTACTAAAAACTTCTTTCAACAAGGAAAGAACCTCGTCCCAAAGTAAACCTCCTGGCTCAGGAGTTCCAACATCAGGAATAACAGAAGGATCAAACCCATCCAAGTCAATACTAATATATACCCTCTTTTTCAAACTTTTAACAATTTTAGCAATATCAAACTCAAAAAAGGTTTTTATCTTATTCTCTTTAATATAATCAAACTCATCTTTATCCAAAGCACGAACACCAACCTGTACTATATTTTTATTAAATTCAGAAACTCTTCTCATAACTGAAGCATGACTTAATTTATTCCCATCAAAAGCGCCTTTCATATCAGCATGAGCATCTATTTGTAAGATAGACAAATCTTTCTGATCAAATCGTTTAATTAAAGGCAAACTAATTGTATGCTCACCACCCAAAGCAATTACAAACTTATCCTTCTTTAACTTCTCCAACTTACTCAAACTTTTAACAGGATCCAAAGTAGTAATACCAACCGAATAAGGTTCAATCCCTAATTCATGATCATATAAATACAATTCATTAGAAGCTTTCAAAATAGCAGAAGGACCATTTACAGTTCCTTTTTTATACGAAGTTGTGCTTTCATAAGGGACAGGCACTATAACAACCTTGGCTTCTCTAAACTTTGGTAAATTCAAAAATGTTTTCATAAAACCGAGAAAGTCAAACCAATTATAAAGCTTTCTTTATAACAATTTTTATAAATAAGATACTATATAACTTTTGATGCCAAGATTAGCTATTGATGTAGATGATGTACTACTTCCTTTGAATCAAGGATTTTTACAGCATCATAATCAAAGATATGGAACTAATTTAACTTTAGACAATTTTGATAATTATGAAGTTCATAAAGTAATCAGTTGTACAAAAGACGAAACAGTAAAAAGGTATAATGAATATTTTAGAACAGATCAACACAGAAATACCAATCCAATAGAAGGTGCACAACAAGCAATACACCTTCTAAATGGAAATCACGAGCTATACATTGTAACTTCAAGACCAGAAATTATTGAATTAGAAACAAGAGGTTGGTTAGAAAAACACTTTCCTCAAGTATTTCGGGATGTAAAATTTACAAATAGATGCTCCTTTTATGATGACAAAAAAACAACAAAAGCAGAAATCTGTTCAGATTTAGGAATAGATTTATTAGTAGATGATTGTTTAGACTATGTAGAAGAATGTCAAGCAGCAGGGATTAAAACAATTTTATTTGGAAATTATGGTTGGAACCAAACAAAAAACTTAAACGGAATTCCAAGAGCAAGAGATTGGAGAGAAACTTTACAGTTTATAGATGACCTAACTTCACACTAAAAATCCAAAATCTTATAAATAAATTAGTTGACTACTCTTTTCTACAACACAACTTTTAAATAATTTTTAGTACTTGCTATTATTGGGCGGTTAAAAAATACTTTAGTTAAAGTAATTTATACGGTCTTATTTTCATAATAAAAGGAGGGATATTATATGGAAAAAAAATTAAAAAGTAAACATATTTCTAGATTTTTTGTTTTGATGACCATCTCTATCTTTCTTCTTACCAACGTAACTTACGCTGAAGGAGAGGATGAGGTAACATGTGACTGTGGCGATGGAAATCTAGATTATGGAGAAGAATGTGATGGGGATAATTGGGGCAATGTAGATGGTTGTTCTGATATTGAAGAATATAATTATGGGGATTTGTATTGTTATCCACCAGGACATCAATTCGAATGTACATTTGATGAATCAGAATGTGGATATGATGATCTATGTCCTTTTGTAGAAGTAATTGTTCCTCCTGATTCTACTCCAATAACATGGTACGCTGGATTAGTAGAAATCATGGGAACTGTTTCAGATTATGAATCTGGAGTGAGTATAGCGAGAGTTCTTTTCCACGATGATCAACCGCTTACATGGGATGATGGTTTCTTCGATATGGCATATGATCCTATAGAAGGCAAATGGGTATATTCCTGGGATTCTTTATCTGCCATGATTATTAATGATTGCTCCATAGTTTATGTGGACATATTTGGGGAAGACAATGCAGGTAATGGTGTAGATAATAATTGTGGAGACACAAATGTTATTGGAATTGATAATGAACCGCCAACAACAAACAAAGATTGGACAACACCATATATAGATTGCGAATGTATTAATGATTCTACTTGTGATTTGTTTGTAACACCAGATACAGAATTCACATTATCTGCATATGAAGATTGTGGATCTGGAGTAGATGAAACATATTATAGCATTAATGGTGAAGATTTCCAAACATATGAAGAACCATTCTCATTACAACCAGGTTGTTATCAAACAATAGAATATTATAGTGTAGATAATGTTGGTAATATTGAAGAAACCCATCTAGAGAGAGATCATGTAGATGATGTTCCGCCAATAACTGTTAAAACATTTGATGGGTTAACAGTAGACAATGTTTCAGAAGACAATTATTATGTAAGTCGGAACACACTAGTTACCTTAACGGCTACTGATCAAAGTCCAGATGCAAATAATTGTCCTGTTGGAGTAGATTATATTCATTATGAAGTTTGGTGGGATAGTGATGGAGATGGAGAAGTAGATAAAGAAGTAGCCATAGATGTTGAAGAAACTTCAGAAGTTGTGTCATTTTATTTCTTAGAAGATTCATTCCATGAAATAAGATGGTATGCTGTAGATTTACTTGGAAACACTGAAACAGAACATATTCAAATGCATGCAGTAGAAACAGTTGCTCCAGTTGTAAATAAAGAAGTTGGTTATCCAAGAGTACCTTATGAAAGTCAACCAAGACAAGCAATGGATTATTACGATGTATTAGATGACCAATATTATATAACACGAAACACAGAATTAACATTTACATGTGAAGACCTTGGAGATCATCAAGTTGGCGGAGAAACAATCTATTACAAATACTATGTGGATGGATTACTTGAGCAAGACTGGACAGTTTTAGAGAATTGGAACTTTTACTTCCCAGAAGATTCTAACCACGAACTATATTATTATTGTGTAGATGCCCTAGGGAATGAAGGTGAAGTGCATATGGAATATGATATTGTAGATACTTTGGCTCCTGAAACAATAAAAGAGTTTGGTATCCCAAAATATGATGATGGAGAACTGTGGTGGCTTACACAATCATCAACAGTAAATCTTAGTTGTGCAGACCAAGAACCTCACCCAGTTGGAGATGTAACTTTGTATTGGAAGAATTTCCAAGGAGATGAACCAGAAAGTTGGACAGTAGAAGAAGATGGCTATGTTCAATTTACAAATGACTATGATTGTTTACATACTATTAAATGGTATTGTAAAGATGCTTTAGAAAACACAGAAGCAATATCCACTGAAGATTATCAAGTTGATACAATTGCACCAACCATAGTTAAATGGGTAAATGAAGAAGGATATCATCAAAGTGGGGATAATATAACTATTTGTGCAGACATAACAGACTTAAAAGGAACGATAGAACCAGAAGTTTTTGAAGAGGGTGTTGGAGTTGATCCAAGCACAGTGATTGCTTATTTGATGGATGGCATAACCCCCTTAAGCTACAGTTTGGAAAGAGTTGATGAAACAGATACATACTGTACCACATTTACACTTGATCATTGTGGAGAATGGGATATAGTTGTACATGCAGATGACTGGTTGGGAAATCACGCAGAAGAAGATGGAGCCACAATATTAGTTGATAATGTAGCACCTCTTGGAGAAGTATTAAATCCTCACGCAGGCAATAACTACTATGCTGGAAAGATATTCAACTTCTATGCACAAGCAGTAGACTTCGGTGGAGATTATTGTAGTCTTTGGGGTTGTGGAAATGAAGATGATTGCCCAGCTTCAGGAGTAGATTACTGTGATGTTTATGCAATAGATTATAACTTTGAAGCACTTAACCAAGACGAGATAAATGAATGCTACTGGGATTTATTAACTTACTTCGAACAAGTATTAGCAGATCCATACCAAGAATATATTGGAAGAGTACCCTATGAAAATGGTGTATGTAATGGATACCTAACCATGCCTGAAGATACAAATTTAACAGACACAGTTTTCATGGCAGTAGATTGGGTAGACAAAGCAGGAAATTCGAGATTTGGTCTAGCATTGAATCCATGGTTCAGTCCAATAACAATGAACATGGAAGAAATAGGTTATATGAGCCTAACAGAAATATTTGGATCGCCTGTAACAAGCGGAGATTTAATATCTGTTAAAGCAGACCTTTACGAAAGTGAATTAGGTGGGACAAAAGAATGTGTTGGAATTATTGAAAGGTATAGTGGAGAAAGAGATTTAGATTTAACACACATAATAACATACCAAGGAGATGTAACTGGAAATGTTATAGATGGTTTTGAATGTATAATAACTGGAACCCTTCCTGGATATGAAGATCTTGAAACTGGAAATTATAGATACACTACAGAATACCGGCTAAATGATGATTGGCAAGTATTTACCATAGGCTCTGAATGGTTCGATTTCATAGTAGACAACGACAGACCTGAAATGGGAGTAATAGATCCAGAAGAAGATGGAATATACGGAGAAATAATGCCAGTAGCACTTTACTTAACTGACGAATTAGCAGGAATTGCTTCAGAAAGTGTAAAAGTAAAAGTAAGTGAAAAAGGCACTCTAGCAAACGGATGGTGTTTATTCGGTGGATGTACAGAAACTAACTGGATAATTCTATCTTACTATGCTGACGACATATACAATGGAGAAATAAACTTCACAACTTATGGATTTGAAGAAAGTGGAAAATACAACTTCGAAGCATATGCCTGTGACACATTATACGACCCATGTGACGACTTAGACTGTAATAACGGCTTAGGATATCTTTTAGATACAAGAAACTTGCACCATTGCGTGCCTGTTTCTGATGCCTTTATTTACGAGGTAGGGGATTAAGGAGATAAAAATGAAAAAAATATTAACTTTTTTTCTTTTACTTTTTGCTTTACCAATAGCAATGGGTAGTGATATTTGTCTAGATTTTGATGCACCAGATGCTCCAACGAATTTAGCATACTCAGACAACATAGTTTTAACTTGGACAGAAGCAGAAGATGAACCAGAATGTAGTGGAATAGATTATTACAATGTTTATCGTGATAGTGAATTTCTAGGTACAACACAAACAACATCTTTTAGCGAAGGGCCACTTGAAAATGGACAATATTTTTATGAAGTATTTGCAGTAGACTTTGGAGGCAATCAAGGACCTGCGGCCCAACTAACAGTTAACTTTGGAGAAGGCCAAGAGAATCCTCCCGGTGGTGGAAGTCCTGGTGGGGGCGGAGGAAGAAGTCAAACTACAACCTGCGGGAATAACGTTTGTGACTCAGATGAAACCTTTCTTAGTTGTCCAGATGACTGCACACAAGAAACCAAAACAACATTTTCAGAAGGAGAAGATACAACAAACCAATTTTCTGAAAGTGGAGAGGATTTAAAAACATCTTCAGAAGGAAGTGTTTTAGATTCAATAACTGGTGCAGTAACTGCAGATTCAAAACTAGGAAGTAGCTCAGTAATTGCTTGGTTAGCAGTTTTATTAGTACTAGGAATTACAATATACTTTATTGCTAGAAAAAAATAATTTTCTTTTTTTCTTTATAATTCTACTAAACCAAAACCTTTATATACTATTATGAATATATATTCATAACCAATTTAGGAGGTAAATCAAAATGCCAGGATATGATAGAACAGGCCCAAGAGGAAGAGGCCCAAGAACAGGAAGAGGATTAGGTCCTTGCGGTAGAGGGTATAGAAGGGGATACAGACACTCAGAACCAATAGAGCTAACTAAAACAGAAGAGAAAAAGATATTAACAGAAGAATTAAAAGATTTAGAAGAAGAAAAAAAAGAAATAGAAAAAAGAATTAAAGAGATCAAATGAACAATAACTTAAAGACATCAATAAAAAAAGCTGTAAAAACAATGTATAAAACATTGCCAATATTGTTGGGGGTTATTTTGTTAATAAGTCTATTAACTAGTTTAGTTCCCCCAGCAATCTACAGTTCTTTATTCAGTGGGAATTATATTTTTGATCCAATCATAGGAGGCTTATTAGGTAGCATTTTAGCTGGGAATCCAATAACATCTTACATCTTAGGGGGGGAACTCTTATCTCAAGGAGTTAGTCTAATTGCAGTAACTTCTTTTATTGTTTGTTGGGTAACAGTTGGTTTAGTCCAGTTACCTGCAGAATCTATGTTACTAGGAAAGAAATTTGCTATATTAAGAAACGTTTCTAGTTTTATCTCGTCAATTATAGTCGCAATCTTAACAGTTTTAATCTTAAAAATAATATAAAATGGTAAATATTAAAGAAAAACTTGGCGGAGAAAGAATTTTCTTAATGATAGCTATACTAATATTTTTAATAACTATTTTATTAAAAACTGATATTTTAATTCCATCAATAAATTATTTTTATCAAATAATAAAAAAGATAATCCCTATTCTAATAATAGTATTTGTATTAATGGTAATTTCTAATTATTTTATAAATCCAACTAAATTATCAACTTTTTTTAGTAAAAAAAAGAATATCAAAGCATGGATAACAACTGTTTTTGCAGGAATTATTTCAACAGGACCAATATATATGTGGTATCCTTTGCTTAGAGATTTAAGAGATAAAGGGGTAAAACAAGGATTTATGGCAACATTCCTTTACAACAGGGCAATAAAAATGCCTTTACTCCCCCTAATGATTACTTATTTTAGCTTAAAATTTATAATTGTACTTCTAGGTGTAATGATTTTTATGTCAATTATTCAAGGACTAATAATAAACAAACTAATGGAGGTTTAAAAAATGAAAATTGCAATAGCATCAAAAGGAAAAGATGAAAATTCAGAAGTTAGTGAAATTACAGGAAGGGCACCATATTACTTAATCTCTGAAGACAAAAAGATTACAAAAGTTATAAAAAATCCATTCGCTGTAGGCGGTGGAGGGGCAGGGTTTAGTGTTGCAAAGATGTTAGAAGACGAAAAAGTTGAATTAGTGATTGGAGGGCATTTTGGATCCAATATGGAAAATGCTTTAAACTCAGCAGGAATAAAGATAAAAGAAATTTCAGACAAAACAATAAAACAAATTATATAATGCCAAGACCAAGAAGATGTAGGAAAGTTGGTTTAAAACCAAATATAGATTATTTTAAACCAGCAGGAAGAAGAATAACTGAATTAGAAGAAGTTATTTTAACTGTTTCAGAATTTGAATCAATTAGATTAAAGGATTTAATGGATTTGGATCAAGGAATAGCTGCTAAGAAGATGGGTATTTCACAATCCACTTTCCATAGATCAATAGTTTCAGCAAGAAAAAAATTAGCAGATGCTATAATCAATGGAAAAGCAATAAAGATAAAAGGGGGAAAATTTAAATTAGTGGATATGCCATTGAGGACATTTGAGTGCATAGTTTGTAAAACTAACTGGGAAGTTCCATTTGGAACAGGAAGACCTTCAAATTGCCCAAAATGTAAATCAAAAAACATTTATAGAAAATGAAAATTTCAAAAATATTATTGGTGATACTCATACTATTATCTTTTAACGCTAGTATGGTCAATGCAGAAGATCAGATAAACCTCCATATTTTTTATGGGCAAGGCTGCCCACACTGCGCTGCGGCAATGAGTGCTTTAGATTACTTCCAAGAAAAATATTCAAATTTAAATGTGCATAAGCATGAGATATATTTTAATAACGATGAAAGGGCATTATTTGAGAAAGTTGCTAGTGCTTACGGAGAAGAAATACAAGGGGTGCCAACATTATATATTGGAGAAGAAGTTTTCATAGGTTTTAGTAATCAAATAAAAGAAGAGATAGCACAAACAATTGAAGCATGCCAATCAAACAGTTGTATTGATCCAGTAGATAAGATAGAAGAAAACAATGATATAATACAAAGTATAACTATCCCAGCAGTAATTTCTGCAGCAGTAGTAGATTCAATAAACCCTTGTGCATTTGCAGTATTAATTATTTTAGTTTCAACAATACTTACTTCTAAAAATAGAAAAAAAGCGTTACTGGCGGGAATTGCCTTTACCTTAGCAATATTTACATCTTACCTTTTAATGGGTGTAGGACTATATTCCGCAATCCAAGCAACAGGAATAAATCATACTTTTTATTGGATTGTAGCTATTTTAGCAATTTTTATTGGTTTGTTTAACCTTAAAGACTATTTATGGTATGGTAGGGGCTTTTTAATGGAAGTTCCACTAAGTTGGAGACCAAAAATGAAATCAATAATAAAAAGTGTAACATCTGTTCCAGGGGCATTTTTAGTGGGCTTTATAGTTAGCTTATTTTTACTCCCTTGTACCTCAGGACCATATATTGTAATTTTAGGATTGCTAGCAAAAGCAGCAACAAAAAGCTATGCATTCATCCTTTTAGTGTTGTATAACTTAATATTTATCTTGCCAATGTTAATAATTACATTAGCAATCTTTTTTGGATTTACTACAACAGAAAAAGCAGAAGAACTAAGACAAAAGAAACTTAAAGTTTTACACTTAATTGCTGGAATAATAATACTCTTACTTGGTATTGGAATGATAATTGCTATCAATTTAGGGATGATTTAATTTAAATCAAAAACCGAAACCTTTAACATCAGTTATTTATACCTAATGCATTACAGATACAAAATGATAAAAGTAAAAATAGTAAATTTAGTTGTGACAACTGATTTAAAACATAAATTACATTTGATAAAGATTGCATCTACATTCTCTAATGTGGAGTATAATCCAGAGCAATTTCCAGGATTAGTATTCAGAATAAAAGATCCAAAAACAGTAGCTTTACTATTCTCCTCTGGAAAAGTAGTTTGTACTGGTGCAAGAAGCATAACATCTGCAAGAAAAGCTATTAAAAATGTTATTGATTCTCTTAAAAAAATAGATATTAAAATTAAAACAAGACCAATACTTCATGTTCAAAATTTAGTTGGAGTTGGAAAATTGGACTTTACTCTTAAATTAGATAAGCTTGCAGTAAAACTTCGTAATGTAGAATATGAACCAGAACAATTTCCAGGTTTAGTGTATAAGATGAAAGAACCATCGCCTTCAAGTTTTTTATTATTTTCTAATGGAAAATTAGTTTGTACTGGAACAAAAAGCGAAGAAAGTATGAAAAGATGTCTTATACAATTAATTAAAGATTTAAAAAAAGTTATTTAGTTCTTATGAATAAAAGTTAAACAGAACCGAAAGTTTTATATAATCTTTTATTATAATTTATTATAAAATATAATAAGGAATAAAAATGGTACAAGCAATTATTAATTTAGGAGAGAATGAAGACAGAGTTTTAACTATCGTAAAAGGCAAGT
>JAIOSD010000013.1 GCA_021107835.1 archaeon | reverse complement strand
AATTCCTCATTAGAAAGAATATCTTCCTAATGAAAATGTTGGGATTGTTATTTTATTAGAGGATCAGGCAGGGGATAATGTTGTTGAAGAAATAGAACTTAAAATATACAATGCTAAAAATAAGAGACTTATGAAGGAATATATTCTTTCTAATGAGGAATTTAATTATCAGTTAGAGGAGTTTGCTGTTCCTGGTTCTTGGAAAATTGTTGCTAGGGGTGCTGATTTGAAAGTAAGCAAAGAATTTGAAGTGCAAATAGTGGAAAAGTTAGATATTGGCTTATCGGGACAAACCTTAGAGATTATTAATCTGGGAAATATGCATTACTCTCAACCACTTGTTTTGGTGGTTGATAATGGAACTATATTAGAGAAACGAACAAACTTAGATCCTGGAGAAAGTCTTAGTGTTGTTTTGTATAAAGAAGTTAAAGATGGAATGCGTAAGGTTTATGTAGAAAATACTGGGCAAACAGTTGATATTGAAGTTGTAGATCATAGAGGATTTACAGACAAAATGGGTGACTTTTTTTCTTCTGTTACTGGGCAAGCTGTGCGAAAATCTGGTTATGGTACTTCTAATATTCCGTTTCTGATTTTGATTGGTTTAGTTGTTGGTTTATTAGTTTTTGTTAGTGTTGAACTAAGAAAAAGGGGAAAAGGATTTAAATTAAAGAAGCCAAAGTTTAGATCTTCTGCTAAAAATGAAGATGTTGAACAAATAAGAGATCGTATTTTACAAGATATCAAATCTTCTGGAAATGGTAAGAAAGATGAGAGATCTTTTGCGGTTAGCCCTATAATAAAACAAGAAGATAAGGTACCTCCTCGAATGAAGTTTGATGAACCTATGAGAAAGGATGAAAAGCCAAAAGAGAATAATTCTAAAAATAATTTATTTAAGATGTTTGATTAGGATTAAATCTACTTCTTGATCAATTTGTTTGAAATCTTTTAGATATTCTTTTATTTCTTTAAATTTCTTTGATTTTTTTAATAGTGTTATTATTATTTTGTTTTTTGCTACTCTTTTCATTTCTTTAATTGCTTTTTTGTAATCTTTGAAATTGTGTATAGCTGATATTGAAATTATCATATCAAATGAGTTATCTTTGAAAGGTAATTTTTCTGCATTGCCTTGGATTACATTTGCTTTGGTTTGTTCTAACATTCCTTTGCTTGGGTCTATTCCAGTGTAGTTTTTAAAGAAGTTTGAGTAGAGTGCTGTTCCACAACCAACATCTAATATTTTTGAATTTATCTCTTTTTTTGTTAAAGTTTTTAGAATTTTATTAATTTTTTCTAATTGTTCTTTTTTGTGTAGTTCGTTATATCCTGGTGCTATTTTATCATAATAATTCATATTGTTTTATTAACATTGAAAAGTTTTAAAAAGGTTGGGTTGATTATTATTTTTGTGTGTTTTGCGCGAGTAGTATAGTGGTTAGTATACAAGGTTGCCAATCTTGTGACCCGGGTTCAAGTCCCGGCTCGCGCATATAGTAACTTATTTAAACTGAAAAGTTAAATTATTGTTATGATGTTTAAAAGACTAGAAAGCGAAGCTCATCCTTTGTTCATTTCTGGATTGTTTGTTTTATTGATGATTCTTATGACTGTTTCTATTGTTTTGTTTAGTGGAGAATTAATTGAGTTGATTGGTGTTGATGATACAGTTTCTCATGATTATTGCAAAAATAATGTTTCTTTAAATTATGGTGTTGTTTGTAAAGATGGAAACAAATTAAAACTTAATATAGGTAATACAGGGAGTATTGTTATAGAAGAATTTATTTTTGAGGTTGAAGAAGATAGTGGAAATTATTTAACTCGTGGAGTATCTAATTTAAATATAGGTTCTTCTTTTGATTATTTAATTGATTATCATATTTCCAGCGAGGTTAATAGGATTGTTATTACTCCTGCTATTTCTGTAGATGGTAAATTGGTTAGTTGTCCTGTTAATAGATATGAGATAAAGAGTATTAGTAGTTGTAGTTCTGGTTCTGATGATGACGACGATGATAATGGGGGATCTAGTGGTGGGAATGGTGGAGACGAAGCTAATCCTTCTTGTGTGGATTCTGATTCTGATGGTTATGGAGAAAATTGTGCTATGGGGCCTGATTGTGATGATACTGATATGAATCTATGGTATCTTCAAGAATTTTATTTAGATGAAGATCATGATTTATTTGGTACTGGCGATGTAATCCATACTGTGTGTTGGGGCGAGAGGGGAATTTATGAATATCCCTTAGATGAAATGGCATTTAATAATTTAGATTGTGATGATGATGATAATATTAGGTGGGAATTGTATGATGTTTATGGGGATGGTGATGGTGATGGGTATGGGACTGGAGATATTACTGAGTTTTGTAGTGGACCTGGACTTACTCTTGCTAATGATCTTTCGGCTAATTATCTTGCTATTGTTGATGGGGATTGTGATGATGCAGATGTTATGATTAATCCTGGTATTGTTGAAATTTGTTCTGATGAAATAGATCAAAATTGTGATGGTGATTTGTGTGTTGATTGTTCTGTTGAAGATGTAATTCCCTCAACTGGTTGTAGATGCGGGAAAAAAATATATTATACTGGTTTTTGTTGTGATGATGGTTTTTCTGAGGGAATTTGCTCTCATGATATTCGTGGCTCCCCATTAAAGAATTTCTTTTGGAATATTATAGGTTATCTTTTTAGTACTTAGAAACTTATTTAAAGTTAATAATTGTTTTATTTCTATGAGTTTTCAAGAATTTAAAAAAAAGTTTGTTGAGCGTTATTCTAGTTTAACTGATTTTGAAAAGTTTAAGAAGTCTTGTTTAAGTAGACAAGAAAAATCTATTAGAGTTAATACTTTGAAAATTTCTGTTTCTGAATTTTGTAAAAGAATTGATTTGAAATTGAAACAAGTTCCTTGGTGTAATGAAGGTTTTTTTGTTTCTGGAAATGGAAGTGGTTTAGGTAATCTGGTAGAGCATGGTTTGGGTTATTTTTATGTGCAAGAGGCGTCGTCTATGGTTCCTGTTGAAATTTTGAATCCTAAACCTATTGATTTTGTTTTGGATATGGCTGCTGCTCCTGGTTCGAAGACTACTCAAATTGCTGCTAAGATGAAAAATAAAGGATTTATTATTGCTAATGATAATAATTATAATAGGATGAAAGCGTTGACTATGAATTTGCAGAGATGTGGAGTTTATAATTATCTTTCTAGTTTGGTTGAAGGTCGTTTTTTGCGTGGATTTGAGTTTGATAAGATATTATTGGATGCTCCTTGTTCTGGTACTGGAACAATTAGTAAAAGCCCTCGTACTATTTTAGAATGGAATCCTAATGGTGTTAGGAGATTAGTTGGAATACAAAAACAATTGATTAAAACTGCCTTTGAAAATCTTCGAGTTGGAGGCACTATGGTTTATTCAACTTGTAGTTTAGAGCCTGAAGAAGATGAAGGTGTTGTTAGTTATTTGTTGGATTGTTTTTCTAATGCAAAAGTTTCTAAGATTGGTTTAGATGGATTGAAGTCTAGTTCCCCTGTTTTAGAGTTTGGGGGGGTTTGTTATAATAAAGAAGTTGGAAAATGTTTGCGTATTTGGCCACAAGATAATGGAACGGATGGGTTTTTTGTAGCTAAGATAAAGAAAACGAAAGGGGTATAAATACTTATAATCTCTTATCGTTTGTTATAATAAAAAATGGCAATTACAATACAAATTTCTGATGATGTGAAAAATACTTTAAATGCTAGAAAAATTTATGAAAGAGAAACTTATAATGATGTTGTTGAAAGATTGATAGAAGAAGATTTTGAGTTAACCGAAGAAACTAAAAAAGATATTGATGAAGCTGTAAAAAGAGTTGAGCTTGGAAAATTTTTTACACAAGAGGAAACTGAAAAAAGGATTTAAATTTTTTCTAATATTTTATTCATTTTAATTGAGTCTCCATAAGTGTCTGGAGCTTCACAGATTATTGTACAATTAATTTTTTTAAGAGCCTTTAGTAATTCTGTTGTTTCTTTTTTATTAATTGGAATGTGATTTTTTTCTCCTTTTGGCCCATAGTTTATTCCAGAGTAATGGCAGTGAACATGTTTAAATTTTTTTATTTTTTTAATTATTTCTTTTAGGTCTAATTTTCCTAAATTTCTAGCTTTTAGATGAGCGAAGTCAATACAGAAAGAACATTTTGTTTGTTTAACTAAATCTAGTGTTTGATCTAAATCTCCAAAAACATTTATTTTTCCTGTTGTTTCTGGTGCTAATTTTGGTTTTAGATTATGTTCTTTTCTTGTGTCGTTTAAGTTTATTATTTCTTGTTTTATTTTTTCATATGTTTCTTCTATAGAATCTTTTCCGTAGTATCCTGGATGGAAAACTATGTACTTTGCTTTTAAATAATGCCCTAGTTCACAAGATATCATAATTCTTTGTTTGCTTTGGATTACTTTATGTTTTTCTTTTGAATTTAGATTGATGTAATATGGTGCATGAACTGATAAATCTATTTTTAAAGTTTTAGCTATTTTTCCAATTCTTATTGCATCTGGTTTTTTTAAATAAATTCCCCTAGTGAATGAAACTTCTGCTGCTTTTAAATTATTTTTTTTGATGAAGTTTAAATTTTCTTCTGCTTGTTTTGCTCCACCTATTGCTGCAGGACCTATTTTTATCATGTTTATTTTTTTGTTTGTTAATTATTTAAGAATTTCTATCCGATAGATTTAAATATGGGTAATATGTTAATAAAGATATTATGAAAAGAGGCATAATAATTTTATTAATGATACTTATTCTACCTGCTATTGTTATTGCAGCCCCGCCATCCTTTCATATTTTTAGTGGAACTATTTCTTGTGCTGATGATTCTCTTGTTAGTAGTGGGAATTTAGTTGTAAAATGGTATAATGAGACTGATGAATTTACACAAACAGTTTCTATTTCTAATGGTCTTTATACTGTGCTTATTGATGCTGATGATACTTTTGATGTTGATTTTTCTGCTGGGGGGGAGTTATTGGGTACTTATGATTATGTTCCATATGGTATAAGCGAAGGAATTGATTTTACTTTAGGTGCTGATAATTCTGTTTGTGCTGAAGATGATGACGATCCACCTACTTCTTGTTTTGTAAAAGGTACAATGGTTTTAATGGCTGATGGTTCTCAAAAAAGAATAGAGGAAATTAAAGTTGGAGATTATGTTTTAGGTGGAAAATATAACAAAGCAGAAGTTTTAGAATTAGAATCCCCTATCAGAGAAGGTTATTATATTATTGATTTAATTGATGGAACACAATTAAAAGTAACTAATGAGCATCCGATTTATGCAAGAAATTCTAAATGTGTTGGATGGGCTTCTATTGAACCAAGAATTACTTACATTGATGCTAAGATGAGTGTAAGTTATTTGAAAGATATGAATGAATTATATACTAAAACTGGATGGGTTTCTATTGAAAGTATAAAATATGTTGAAGGAACGGTTCAAACTTATAATTTAAAGAATGTTGTTGGAAATACTTTTTTCGCAGAAGGAATTTTAGTACATAATAAGGGAACAACAAGTAGTAGTGATGATTGTGGTGATGGGGGAATAGACTCTGGTGAGGATTGTGATGGT
>JAIOSD010000026.1 GCA_021107835.1 archaeon | reverse complement strand
TAACAATACCTACCGTCAAAATTCCCAACTTTTTAGCAATGTCTGCCACAACAGGGGCACCACCAGTACCAGTTCCCCCACCAAGACCGCAAGTGATAAAGCTCATATCAGATCCTTTTAAGGCATCCCTAATATCATGTTCACTCTCTCTAGCAGCTTCTTCTCCTACTTGAGGAATACTACCTGCACCAAGACCTTTGGTTATCTCTTTACCAACGAGGATTTTATGACTGGCGTTTGTATAAAGCAAATCTTGAGCATCAGTATTAATAGCAATTGTTTCTGCTCCAGAAATACCAACTTCAGAAATCCTATTGATGGTGTTATTTCCACCCCCACCAATACCAATAACTTTAATTTTTGCTTTTTGTCTAGATAAAATCTCTTCTAATTCTTCATCTATTGAACTCAATCTTTCCGGTAATCTCCTATCAGAAATCACAGGACTGTTTGCCTGAGCATTTTGAATTATACTGTCCATTTAATAGCCCCCTTTAGAGTATATTGTCAAGTTAAAAGAGGAAATCTGACTTAGCTTATAAATTTAATTATTCTAAAGTGGTTATTTTGTTTTTTCCTCTAAAAACGTGATTTTTTCGATTTTTGGGACTAATTCCTTAACTTTTTCCTTAAATCGCTTTTCAAATGGTTCAGGAATCTTAATCTTAGTCGTAATTTTAAGATTATTTTCAACAATTTCCATCTTAAAATTGCTTTCATTTAGAAATAAACCAAATTTAATCAGATTTTTTACTTGTTTTTCAGTATCTTTAACAAGTGATTTAACTTTAACAGTGTAAATTAACACTCTTCCAGCTAAAGGGTGATTAAAATCTAAAATAATTCTTCCACCATTTACACTTCTAACCGTTCCAACCATGCCGTCGGCATTTATTTGTAATCCAGGATAAGGATTCATATTTTGCTTTTGAAATAATGCTCTAGAAACAGTTCTCAGTAGTTTTGGATCTTTTTTACCAAAACCTTCTTCTGGTTCAATATCGACCTCATATTCTTTTCCAATCTCTCTTCCTTCTAATTTATGATCTAACCCCTTTATTACATTATATTCGCCAATGCAAATTGTTACTGGACCATATTCCATGTTTTTATTATGAAGGTTATTCTCTTTAGCAATTTCTTCATCAGTGCTATCAAAAATCTTATCTCCAACCTTAAGTTTCCCAGTATATTCTAATTCTACAAAATCGCCTTTCTTTATTTTTTCCATAGTTTAACTGGGTTTTTAGTTAGTATTTAAAATTAACTGTAATGTTCAAGGAGGTAAGAAGAATCAAGAAAATTTCTTAGTTTATCATATCTTCGTTTAGAATCTAAAATAATTCTTTTCAAAACCGCGCAACTTGACACTCCTTTAAATTATTGTACTGTATTAGCTAAACACCTACTTCTAATGGAAACTCTTCTAAGTATAACTCAGTAGATTCTTTTAAATTGGAAATAACTTCTTCTATATCAAAACCCTGACTAACTGTACCAACTTCCACACAGGTTGCAATATACATATCTTCTTCTCTTTGAATAATGGCCGTAAAAGTTTTCATAAGTATCATCTAAAACTATTACTTTTTAAATTTATTTACTTGCCTTAAAAAACAAAAATTATTTAAGTTTTTAACAACTCCCAGATAGTAAGATGAATTGGAGAAACCAAATAGATCCAGCAATAAAAGACCACGTTGAGGGTAGAATAAAACAATCTGCTGAAAACAAAGAAGCCATTTTATCTGCAAAAAACCCTAAAGAAGCACAACTATGGACAACAATAGGTTATCTATCAAGAGAGATCACAGAAGCAAACTTAAAATTAAAATACATGGAAAAAGTACTTGCAGATACACTAAAGGCAAAAAAGAAAAAAACTCGTTCTAAAAAAGAACAAAAAGAAATCGACAACATAGTAAAAACTTTAAGCAGACTATAATTTTTCTTTTATTTTTAACAAATTAAAGTATGAAACCAATAAACAATAATTTTATAAATACATTACTTTCTTTGATTTTCATAATGGATAAAAAATTAGTTCACGCATCTGGTTTAAAAGTCGGTGGATTTGTCATCTTCGACGGAAAGGCATGTAAGGTAACTTCGATAGAAATCTCCAAGACAGGAAAACATGGTCATGCTAAAGCAAAAATTGCAGCAGTAAGCTTAACAGGTGGATCAAAGATTGTCAAAATGTTCCCTGGCCACGACAAAGTTGAAGTGCCTATTATAGAAAAAGAATCAGCACAGGTGCTTTCAATTGCAGGAAACAAAGCAAATGTTATGGATATGAAAACCTATGAAACATTTGATTTGGAGATTGTAGATGAATTAAGAGATACTTTAAAAGAAGGCGACCAAATAAACTATTGGATCATATTAGGACAAAACGTCATGCGTTCAAAATAAAATGGCATCGAAATTTGAAGAAACACAGGCAAGACTATTCAAAAATGTATTTGTTTGTAAGAAATGCAAATCTAAACAAAAATCAACTATGCAAAAAGTTTTACAGGGAAAGATTTTATGTAGAAAGTGCGGAGGGAAGGCATTTAGAACTTTAAGAAAAGCAAAATAAAATGGGTGATATCATTTCTTTCATAACAACAAACTTAGATTATTCTCTAATGGTCTTTTTTGGTATATTTCTAGCTATTATATTATTAGCAAATAAAAAGAAAGTAGAATTACAAAAAATTGTTTTTCCACTTTTATATTTAATTCTATATAAAACTTCTTGGGGTTTAAAAAAAATGGACTCCATTGCAAAAAAACTAAAAAAATATAGAAACGCATTATCTTACACATCAATAACATTAGGATTTCTAGGTATGGTGACTATGTTAGTATTATTCCTGTTTTCAGTTTACAAATATTTCTTTGTGGAGCAAGAAGCAGTAGTGGCCCCCTTACTACCTGGAGCATCCATTCCAGGACTTCCAGAATTATCTTTTGTTCATTGGATCATTGCAATTTTTGTTTTAGCAACAGTACATGAATTTTCACATGGAATTTTTGCTAGAATGTATGATATTAAAGTAAAATCATCTGGATTTGCATTCTTTGGAATTCTACTCCCTATTATCCCTGCCGCATTTGTAGAGCCAGATGAAAAAGAAATGGAAAAAGCTTCAAAAAAAGAAAAACTAGCTGTCTTATCTGCAGGAACATTTTCAAACTTTATTTTTGCAGGAATATTCTTGGCAATACTTGCATTAGTTTTAGCACCTTTATCTGCGCCTTTGGCAGAAGAACAAGGGGTTATAATTGTTGATGTAAATGAACTTGGACCCTCATTTGAAGCCGGCGTACAACCACAAGAGATTATAACGTCGTTAAATGGTATAGAAATAACAAACATAAATGATTTAGTAAGAGAGCTGAACAAAACAAAACCTTATGAGAAAATAGAATTAACTACAGAAAGCAACACCTATACAATAACTTTAGAAGAACACCCAGAAGGGAAAGAATATGGATACCTTGGAGTAAACTTGGCAGTAAAGGCGGGGATAAAACAAGACTTATTAGATAAATATGGTTCCTTCCCAATAAAAGCATTACTTTGGATCAATATTTTAGTTTACTGGTTATTCCTAACTAACTTCATGGTTGGATTAGTTAATTTGTTGCCAATTGGAATTGTAGATGGTGGATTAATGTTTAACATTGCTCTAGGTACTGTTGTAAAAAACAAAAAAATTGCTAAAAGAATATTTAACACAGTAAGTATAATACTTTTATTATTATTATTATTCTTCTTAATACCTGCCTTGTTTGGATACTTTATGGCACCATTCCAATAAACTTAAAAACAAATTTAATTTCTTAAACTTATGTTAGTTGATGTACATACACACTTAGACCTTTTAAGTAACCATAAAGATATCGATAAAGTAATTTCTAATGCTAATGCTTTCGCAGCAATAATAACCAATGGAACTGGACCAGAATCTAATAGGAAGGTTCTAAATTACTCAAAAAAATATAAAATGGTAAAACCAGCATTAGGTATGTATCCAGACAAAGCAGTAAAACTTTCAGATGAAGAAATACAAAAAGAAATAGAATTTATTAAAACTAAAAAACCATTTGCAATAGGAGAAGTGGGTTTAGACAATTTCAGAGTAGAAAAATTAGAAACACAAAAAAAAGTTCTAATAAAATTCATAAAATTAGCAAATGAACTAAAAATACCAATAATAGTTCACTCAAGAAAAGCCGAAGAAGAAACAATAAAACTGTTAGAAAAAAATAAGGCAGAAAAAGTAGTAATGCACTGTTTCTCAGGAAATAAAGAATTAACAGAGAGGGCAATAAAACTAGGATATTTTTTTTCAATTCCAACGTCAGTTACAAAATCAAAAACTTTTAGAAAACTAGCAAAAAGAGTTCCATTAAATAAAATATTAACAGAAACAGATGCCCCATATCTTTCTCCAAGAGACGAACCAAACGAACCCGCATTCATTAAAGATTCAATTAAAAAAATAGCAGAACTAAAAAAAATAACATCTGAAGAATTAGAAAAAATAATCTATATGAATTACAAAAATTTATTCAAACCTCAATAATTCTTCCAGTATCATTAGGTAGGATAATAATCGTTTTGCCCACATGATCTATCTGCCCAAAATTCTCTTCTATATGTCCACAAATAACAAGTATAGGCTTAACTTCCTTAATAAATTTCAAAGCAGATTTACTACCAACATGCCCTGCATGCTCTAAATAATCAGTAGAAGTGCCATAAACAGGAGCATGTGTAACAAATATAACTTTTTTATTGCCCTTTCTCTTGTTTATTCTTGGAATCATTTCCTCTAAATCAGGGTACCTAGTAGAAAATCCTCCTCCACCATAACCCACAAATAAATAATCTCCAGCAATAAAACCCTTTTTATGAAGGTATTTAATCTGTTTATAGTTTTTAAAATCTTCTCCTTCTTCGTGATTGCCATGAACAAAAGCTACAGGTTTCTCAAATTTCAAGAAATCCTTCATAATTTTATCTATATTTCTTCCAAACCGAGTAAAGTCTCCAGCACAGACTACAACATCAACATCTTTAGCTTTATCAATAAGCTTTTTTGGAATCCCTTCTTTAAAGTGCGTATCTGTAAATGCTAAAATCTTCATAAAAAAAGAAGAAAAAGTACTTTTTTAAAGCTTTATGTTTCTGCAGAAATAAAGCCCATCATAATTCCAGCATCTCCAGCATCAATATCCCCTTCTTCTTCTAAAGTCATTAGATCTTCTGCACGGTAATAGCTTAACATTTTAGCAAATCACCTCCATTCGTTGTACAGCGCTATTATTCACTAGTTTCCAGAATCTTATCTCAAAAGCTTCTTCTACAAATTCATCCCATTGTTTGTATTGAGTCATATTTATCACCTGTTTATACTAAAATGGGATAATTAGTTTATATATCTCACGCTGGTCCATGGCAAGCTGGCAAGTTCAAGGTCCGCTTTATTAGTTAAATTACCCTATTTTAAGAACTATAAGTCTAAAACTCAGTCAACTTCTTAGAATAATTAATAATAGAAGATCTCCCAGGAATTTCTTCAATATCAATCATATTATTTTTTTTAAGCTCATCAATTTTCCTATGAAAGTTTCGATAAGAAAAATCATCAGAACAAAGCATATGCAATTCCTTAACAGTTTTGCCAGAATTCTCTTTAATTAATTCAATAATTTTTTGTTCGTCCTCTCCAAATTCACTAAAACTTTTAATTTTAAAACCTACCAACTTAGATAAAGCCGTTTCAGCATGTTCCAACTTAATCTCCCTACAAGCTTTCATTTCAGCAGTATTTCCTGCTTCTCGCAATAAAAATAAACCAGAGCGAATATCTCCCATTTCAATTGTTTTACCAATTATTGCCTTCATAGCCCTCTCACTAAAAACATTAGGAACAAAAGCATAAGAAGCACGTTTTCTCATTATCCCTTCTGTTTCAACAGCATTATAAGCTTTAAATTCTAATTTCTCAGGCACCAAACGAGATTTAATCCGATCATCTAAATTATCAGACCAAGAACCATCATTAGCAATAAGAATAATACTTTTCTTATACAAATCTTCGCAAAAAGAATAAATAATATCAACTTCCTTAACTTTATCTATCTCATCTAAAAAAATAACTGCACTTTTTTTATTTAAAATTTCAGAAACAACTTTCATCAATTCATCAGTTCTCTTATTATGAGTCCACTTATATCCTACTTGTTCACAAATATCCATTAAAATTTTATAGCTTGTATCTTTTTTCCAGCAATTAACATAAACAGCAAATACATCATCAGATTTTTCTTCTAATTCTCTTTTAACAAATAAACTAGCTAAGGTTTTTCCAATTCCAGGAGCTCCAAAAATAAACAAATTTCTTCCATTTTTTTTCTGCAATAAAGGAGCAATACAACTAGCAATAAAATGCTGTTGCTCTTCTCGATAAGGAATCTCCTTAGGAACATAATCATAATCTAACGCAATCTCATCTAGAAATAAACTTTCATTATCATGTAGAATATCATCAAATAAACCCATAAGAAACTTAAATACCAAGAAGGATATAAAGGTTTCTTATTTGTATACTATCTTCTGGGATCAAACTTCAATGGTATTAGTTCATTTCCCATATTAGGCATCTTCCCAAACCTCATCCTCTCTGTTGTCCCAAAGCTCTTTCATTTTAGTCTTTTGAACTTTGTGTAAGAACTTATCATACTGATATCTTTTCTTTACACTTTTGAAAGTCTTTGTCATATTTCTAATTAGATCATTATACGTTTGTCTAGGATATTCTCTTATTTCCTTTAATGAATTAACAATCTCCTTGTCCAATTGTATTGTAGTTGTATCCATTATATATTACCTATAACGAATATATAACCACTTATATATAGAACTTTCTAAACTTTCCGATACAGCTTAGGTATAACCCCCCCAATAATTGCACCAAGAAAAGCACCAACTAAAACATCTATAGCATAATGAAAGCCCCCATATATAGCACCAAAAAGAATACCAATTGTAAAAACCAATATCCAATTAGAAGTTTTCTTCAAAAATCTTCTGCTAAAAATCCAAATAAACACAATTATTGCCGAATGGCTGGATGGGAAGGCAGTACCAATAGAAGAACCATACTCTAACATTTTATAAGTCAAAGCTAAAAATGGGAGGCTGCTATTTACGAAAGCAATAGGACCTAAATAATGGTATGGCCCCATAACAGGAAAGAAAATAAAAAATAAATAACATGAAATGAAAGTAGTTAACAAACCTAAAACATATATCCGAAAAGCAGAATATCTTTTGTTGTAAAATAAAATAAATCCAATAAGAGGGATAATAAAACTATAAAAGATATAAGAAAAATGAAAAAACTGTGGAAAAATAATATCTGGAATAAATTTCCACAATACCTGGCTTGGTTGGAATCCAAAAATAGTTTGTTCAACTCCAACGATAAGAGAGTCAAAATAAGAATAATTTACTAACCTACTCAAATATTGTATTGAAGAATAAAAAAAAGGTAAAAGTGCTAAAGGATACCAATATCTAATGATTTTAACTAATTTAGGTTTTTCCTTTGGAAAAAATTTTAATGAAGCAACAGAAATTAATAATAAAAAATAAATTAAAATCAAAAGCTCTTTTCCTTGAAACCAAACAGAAGACCCCAAGAGTAATAATAATACAAATAATAAATAAAAGAGGAGAAGCCAATCCGTTAAAAAATACCCTTTAGAGCTCTTTAACACCTTCTTCACCAGAAACTACAAACCTAAATCCTACTCCAAGTTTAATCAATGCAGAAACTAAAGCCATGTGCTCTTTTCCACCGCCTGAAATAAAGTTCACCCCAACTTCCCCAGACAATTTGTCTTTCAAATTTTTAAGAATTTCATCCCGTAACTCTTCAGCACTTCCATTCATATTCAAAACAATCAATTCTGTTTTTTCATTAGCTGTAAATTTTTCTTTTCCAAATTCATTAGTTAACAAATAGATTTTATCCCACTTTTCTTTATTAATTAATCCGCTTACATGCCCCCAAGTTCCTTTTCCCGTAGATAAAAAAGCTATTAGATCAACCATTTTAAAGGAATTAACAAATTAATATATAAGCATTATTGTGATTCAAATGCGAATAACAAAAACTATTTAAACAAAGCTAATTATATCTAATCTATGCCAAAAACAATCTCAAAAGACATACCATTATCAGAACTAACTCTAAGAAGATATGAAAAACCCGCTTCGTATACAAAAAGGGAATTAACTAGAAAATTATGTTTATCTATCGGATTATTACAACCAGGAGATTCCAGAGATATTATTGTAGACATTCTACAGGTTTTACTAAACAATAGACACAAAAAAGTTTTAATGAATTCTGAAGAAATAAGAGAAAAAGTAATCAAAGCTAGACAAAAACAAAAACTTCCCGTAAAAGGGGTTGCTTCATCTAATGTAAGAAGACAATTAAAAAGATTAAAAGATTTATATCTTATTGAAAGTCTAAAAAACCAATATCGCATAACAGATCACGAACAATTGCACATAATATTTGAAAAACACATAAAAGATTTCTATCTTAAAAACATTTTAGAACGAGTTGAGGATTATTTTAAGGAAATTAAGTAATACTTATAAACAATAAAAAGTTATCAATTCTATGTCAGATAAAAAATATAATGATGAAAGACAATACATTGGTCCAGGAGAATGGATAACCCCACTATATCTCACTTCAACAGGAAAAATTCAAATTGGTACAGGAGAATGGATAACCCCTTTATTTCCAGATAAAAATACATTGGCTGAAAGGGTAGAAGAAGAAAATGATATACGAACCAGCTGAAATTTCCAATAAATTAGATAGTTTTATAAACTGAAGTTAATCTAAATAAACTATGGTAAATATATATAAACTAAAGTTAACGAATTTACAAAGAGAGATCATAAAAATTTTAATGATATATTCTGGAAAAGCATTAAATCAAAGAAAAATTGCAAATTTACTCCAAGTTTCATCTCCTGCAGTTATGAAATCTCTCCCTTATTTAAAAAAGGAAGATTTAATCATAATGGAGCAAGACAAAGACTCAAAAAGATGGTCAATCGAACTAAATAGGGAAGAGGATAAAATAATGCAATTAAAAAGGGTAGAAAATCTAAAACAAATATATGAATCTGGGTTGAATGAATACCTTATGAAAGAATTTGCAGGTGCAACAATCATATTATTCGGGAGTTATTCCCGTGGAGAAGACATAATGAATTCAGATATAGATATTGCAATAATAGGAAGAAAAGATAAAAAAATAATTCTTTCTAAATTTGAAATAATTCTGAAAAGAAAAATATTTTTAAATTTCTATGATTCCTTTTCAAAAATACATAAAAATTTAAAAGAAAACCTATTCAATGGAATTATACTTTCTGGAAGTATAGAACTATGAGGGCAATAAAACGATTTGATGAATTTGTAAGGAAAGGAATAGTAAAAAAACAGTCTCCAGATAAATCTAGGGCAGAATTCTTAATAAAAGAATCAAAAAATTCTTACATTTTAATTTTAGATATTTTAGACAAAATAAAATTATCAGATAAAAACGCAAATATGTTTGTTAAATCTTGCTATGATATCTTAATGGAATTAATAAGGGCAAAAATGCTTCTTGAAGGATATAATGCATCTGGATTTGGGGCGCATGAAGCAGAGGTTTCTTATACAAGAAATTTAGGATTCAAAGAATCAGAAGTTCAATTTTTAGATGGAATAAGATATTTCAGAAATGGCATGATATATTATGGGGAGATAATTGATAAAGAATATGCAGAAAAAGTTTTAAAATTTTTAGAGAAAAATTACAAAAAATTAAAAAATGATATACGAACCAGCTGAAGATTCTTTTTTACTTCAAACCCAAGTAAAAAAATTTGTAAAACCAGGAATAAAAGTATTAGACATGGGGACTGGTTCAGGAATTCAAGCAAAAACCGCAAAAGAACTAGGGGCAGAAGTTTTAGCGGTAGACATTAATACAGAATGTGTAGAAAAAGTAAATACACTAAACATAAAAACAATCCAATCAAATTTATTCCAAAACATAAAAGGAAAGTTTGATTTAATTATTTTTAACCCACCTTACCTACCAGAAGATAAACGAGAACCAGAAGATTCAAAAATTTCAACAACAGGAGGAAAACAAGGTTCAGAGATATTAAACAAATTCTTAGGGCAAGCAAAAAATCACCTAAAAACAAATGGAAAAATCCTAATAGTTGTTTCTTCATTAACAAAAGGAATAAATAAACAGAACTACAAATTCACAAAACTAAAAGAGCAAAAAATCCCAGATGAAATCCTATCTGTATACCTAATAGAATAAATCTTTATAAACAAATCAAACACTTTTAAGTAAAATGTCGCGTGGATGTTTAAAACTTTTTGCAAACCGCTCAGGAGAACACTTCGCAGAAAAACTTTCTAAAGAACTAAAGATTCCTATTTCTCAAATGAAAACTTTAGATTTTGCAGATGGAGAATCCAAACTAATATTAAAAGAGTCTGTTCGTGGTTGTGATGCTTATGTTGTTCAAAATTGTTTCGATCCTTCTTCTGAAAGAAGTATCTACAAAAATTTCTTTGAACTATTACAAGCAGGAGATGCACTAGGACGATCAGGGGCAAACAAAGTTACAGCAGTATTACCTTACCACCCTTTTGCTAGACAAGACAAATCAACAGGTAGGGAACCATTAACAGCAAGACTAGCAGCAGATTTAATGCATGTGGCTGGATTTGAAAATGTTATTTGTTCAGATTTACATGCCAAACAAATTGTAGGATTTTACAAAAGAACGAAAATAGATAATTTACCTGCTTCAAATATCATTTTAGCACATTTTAAAGAAAGTAATCCAACTCTTAATGGAAACTTAGTTGTTATGGCCCCAGATGCTGGCGGAGCAACTAGAGCAGAGTTTTATGCAAGAAAATTACAATGCAGGGCAGCACAAGCATTTAAATTAAGATCTAATGAAGAAGCAAATTTTGTAGAAAAACTAAAGGTTGCAGGTTTAGTTAAGGGGTACAATGTATTAATCGTAGATGATATGATAGATACTGCTGGAAGTGTTGTAAAACTAGTAGAAACCCTAAAAGAAAAAGAAGTAAATAAAATATTTGTTTGTTGTACACACGCACTATTAAATAGAAATGCAATAGAAAACCTAAGTAATTTAGGGGTAGAAGTTATTGCAACAGATTCAATACCTAGAACCGAGGAATTCAAACAAAAAGCCACCTGGTACAAAGAAGTTTCTTTAGCACCTCTATTTTCAAAAGCAATTTATAATTTAAATCAAGATAAGTCTGTTTCTGAGCTGTATGAAGATTACTAAAAAAGGGAAACTATAAAAATTCCAAAAAGAATAATTATTTTTAAGTATTTTATATCTTTTACTATTCTTCTTAGAGATGAATTATTGTGCAAAATACATAATATTTGTGAGAAACAGCTATTTAGTAATTAATGTGCAAAGCCGGTAAAGTAGAAAGTTATAAAAGCCAAACCACATTTACGAAATTATGAGCTTGGTGCAAAAAATTATAATAGCGGCAAAAGGAGAAGGATTATCCGAATCAGATTTAATGTTAGAGGGTGTTCAAAATGCAATGACTTCATGCGAAAGGGAGCGCGGAACCCCAACTAAGATAGGGTTTGAAATGAGATATGCTCTAAGAGGAGAAGTTACTGAAATTATATACCACTTTAAGTATACCATTAGAGAGAAAGGAAAACCAGGATCTATACACGAATCACAGGGGCTCGTTTACCAAAATAAATAAAAAATGGTGCAAAGCCCAACCCAACAGAAAACCTTATAAACAACTAATTAACCCAAAACTTAACCCATTAGAACTACTTTATGTAGGAGGGAAATAAATGAATAAAAAAGCAATACTAGATTCTGTAAAAAAATTAAGAGAAATCTCAAAAAAGAGAAAATTCCCACAAACTCTAGATTTCCAACTAAATTTACACAAACTAGATTTAAAAAAAGCAGAAAATAGAATAGACATATTCTTACAACTTCCACATTCAAAAGGGAAAAAACCAAAAATTTGCGCCCTAGTAGGAAAAGAATTAGCTACAAAAGCCAAAATTTTCGATAAAGTAATACCACAAGAAGAATTCTCACAATACTCCAAAGATAAAAAAGTTCTAAAAAAATTAGCTAGAGAATATGATTACTTTATAGCCCAAGCAAACTTAATGGCAGAAGTAGGTAAGGCATTTGGTAAAGCATTAGCTCCAATAGGAAAAATGCCAAATCCAAAAGCAGGATGCATTGTTCCACCTGTAGCACCTTTAGAGCCACTAAAAGCCAAATTAGAAAACATGATTCATATTCAAACAAAAGATAAACCATCAATTAAAGTAATGGCTGGTTCAGAATCTATGTCCGATGAAGAATTAACAGATAACATAGAAAAAATTTACAGTGCAATTGTACACGAGATACCAAATGAAAAAATAAACGTAAAATCAACAATTATCAAATTCACAATGAGCAAACCTGTTCAATTAACTGAAAAGGGTCCTGCTATATCACAAGAAGTAAAGGAAACAAAAGATGAAAGCTAAAGTTTCAGAAAAGAAAAAGAAAGAAGTTGCAGAATTAACGCGACTAATTAAATCAGAGCCAAACATAGGTTTAATAGATTTAACTAATCTTCCTTCTGCACAGTTTCAAAAAATAAAACATAAACTAAGAAAAAGTATGAAAGTAAGGGTAGCAAAAAAAGCATTAATAAAAATAGCATTAGAAAATTCAAAAGAATCTAAAAAAGGTTTAGACAAACTAGAAAAATATTTAGAAAAGGCCATGCCAGCACT
>JAIOSD010000010.1 GCA_021107835.1 archaeon | reverse complement strand
GCAAACATCCTGCACACTTTTTTATTATTTTAGAAATATATTAATATGTTGCAATTTCATCTCAGAACTAAAGTAGTAGAGTTTTCATTGCTAATTAGAAGGTGTTATAAATCTTTCTATTGTGTAACTACTAATAAGAAGTATAAAAAAATAAAATATATTTTGTGTGTCTGTAGCATAAATTTATATAATCCCAAATAAAAGGCTTATCATGATTAAAAAATTATTTAAAGAAGTAAAAAAATCATTCCCAGAATTAAAAATTAAAATGCTTCCAGGTAGGGCAAATTCTTTTATGGTAAGCAGACCTTTTGGAGACAAAATTTATTATAATAAAAAAAAGTTTGGGCAATATAAATTCTCAGATACTGCTATTAAAGGAATCATAGCTCATGAACTCGCACATAAAACCCAGGCCAAAAAAGCAAATATTTTTGAAAAAACCAAGATACTTCTAAATCAAAAATTTAGTATTTTTAATAACTTAAAAGAAGAGATGAAAATTGAAAGGGAGGCAGATAAAATTGTGATTAAAAGAGGTTATGGGAAAGAATTAATCCAATTTTATAAAGAAATAGAAATAAAAGTGAAAGACAAAAAGTTTATCCAGAAAAAAAAGAAAAGTCATCTCTCGATTAAAGAAATAAAAAAATTAATGAAATAATAAGGGTTTTAAACGAAATTTATGAAGAAAATTAAAAGAAAAAATTATTCTGTTTCTTTAGCTGGCTTAATTACTTCATAAGATTCAAATCTAGCCAGATTATAAACTCTATTTCCTACTGTACCATTTAAAAATCCAGCTGAACACCTTATAATCTTACTCCATGCGGAGTCGCCCTTTCCAGGACCATATATTGTGTGTGGATCTTCGTGAGAAATTTTAACGGTACTAAAGCTATAGTCTAATACAAATCCCCCTACATTTATTACTCTTTCAGAAACAGATCCATCATCCATTTCACCCTGAAGAAAAACAAAGTCACCAAAATCTGCTTTGAACTTTCCCTCTAATCCTCTTGGATTTTTTATTTTGCTCATTTTAATTATTATTCTCCTTAATTTTAATAAAAATCTTAATAAAAACCCCTTTATAAACCTTTCTATTGTAACCACTATAAAGTTTACACAGAATAAGTCACAGGAATATCAATTCCCCCAGAACTACTAGAAACGCCATCTAAATTAATCAAACTCACAACTTTTCCATTTTGTTTCACAGCAACCTTATCAACATCATCCACCCTAAGCAAGTTAACAACATATTCCCCAACAACAGGCTCAACAACCATCTGACTAATCGAACCATCAACAGCATGACCATCTATGAACAACCTATTAGAAGGCAAACCAACTGAACCGATTTCCTTACCACTAGAATCTAAAAGCACAACAGAGTCAGAAAACCCAGTATTCTCCCCATCTGGAAAACCATTAATTTCATTAATTTCATTAACAACCCACTCACCATTAGAAAGTTCTAACTTAACAGAATAAAGAGGCATAGATTTTCTTATTTCATTACTTTTAGGTCCATTAGTAAATTCTAAAATATCTTTTTCAATGCAATATTCATTATACAACCCATATCTATTTGATTTCCAATAATCACGCATTATTCCTGTTTCTACAGATCTAGAATGTTCTTCATTAACACATCCACGAACACATTCAGAGCCTTCAACAACTTTAAATTTAGGGCAAACTCGCCAGGAAGAATCACAATTAGGTGCATCCCATTTTATATCGCCCCCAAATACATATTCATCCGCAAAATCAAAAGCAGAATGAGCAAACTCATGAGCAAACACTAAAGGATCATCTGCGCTATTTAAAGAAGCAGTACCCATCCAAGAACTACTCCTTAACAACTCATAAAACTTTTGAATTCCACTAGTATCAACAACAACAATAGGATAATCAGAAGGACATCTGGTAGCAGCAAGTTTCATAGCACTAGGATTACAAACAATAGCATCCCCCCCATAATTATAATCGCAATCTAAGTTTAATCCAAACTCTTCCACTCTAAAAAAATTAAATCGATCTTTATAATTATTATAAGGGATTGTTTGCAAAAAAGATTCAACAAGTTCTTCAGTCTTTTCCCTAAACTTAGATACATCATCATAATTATCTGGTAAGAAAACAATATCTATACTATCTTCTGGTGCGCCCCCTTCATACATTACAATACACCCAGGTGAAGGCTGAACAGGTTGTCTCACATTATTAGAGTTAATCAAACCATTTCCAAAAAAGATATAACCAAACGCACCCAATACTAAAACAACAAGTACAATAAAAGGAATCCAACTCCTTCTAGATCTCTCCCCATAATCCATAAGAAAAAATTTATTTAGTAAATATATAAAGATTATGTTTTGTATTCTTTCAAAACAATATATTTTGAGCCATCTTTTGATAATTTACTTTCCATTAACTTAAATTCATTAATCTCAAATTCAATATGTTTTACTTCAATCTCCTTTAACACTTTCAAAAACTCTTCTTTTTTCTTAACAAATTTAACTCTCCCCAAAGTTAGATGAAGTTTAAATTTTTGATCTTTCTTAAACAAACTAAACAATTCAGAATCAACTTTCTGTTGTAATTCAATAACTTCCCCCCCAGGCTTAATGTCAACCCAAAGAACTTTTGTTTCGTTTCCTTTAGAAAAAACTCCAAAATTATCCAACCCCACTTTCATAGAATCAAATTTAATCTTACTCAACCTTTCAGAAATTTCTTCAACAGAAACCTCAGTCTCACCAATAAACTTCAAAGTCAAGTGTAAATTCTTCTTCGGAACCCACTTAATCTTAGCTAATGAAGGCTTAATTAATTTTTGAATTCTGTATAACTCTTCCTTAACTTCTTTAGGCAATTCAACAGCAATGAATAATCTCACTTTTCTTTCTTCTTAAAATGCCTAAACATCTCTTCTGGAAATGGAAACAAGATAGTAGAATTCTTCTCAGAAGCAACATCAGATAAAGTTTGATACAACCTTAACTTCAATGCAGCAGGAGACTTATCTATTGTCCTTCCAGCATCCAACAAGCCTTGAGCAGCTTGTTTTTCAGCTTGTGCTAAAATAATCTTAGCCCTTCTAGATCTTTCCGCCTCAGCTTGGTTTGCCATAGCTCGTTTCATATTATCAGGCAACTCAATATCTTTTATCTTAACATCAGTAACCCTTAATCCCCAAGGATCTGTTTCTTTATCCACAATAGTCTTTATTTTGCTTCCAATTTCTTCACGCTTAGCTAAAACAACATCTAACTCAGCCTTACCAACCATATCCCTTAAAGAAGATTGGGATAGTTGTGAAATAGCATATTGATAATGTTCAACTTCCAAAATAGCTTTAGAAGGGTCTATTACTTTAAAGAAAACAACCCCATTAACTTTTATTGGAACATTATCTTGTGTCATAACTTCTTGCGAAGGAATATCTACTGTAATAACCCTAATATCTACTTTTTGGGTTCTTTCAATTATTGGAACAATCCATCTAAAACCAGGTTGTAAAACTCCAACATATTTACCTAGTCTAAACTTAACTGCCCTCTCATATTGATTAATAATCCTAATACCTAAAAAGAATATAAGTACAACAAATGATATTAAAGCATAAGCCACCATAATTATATAACTAAGTTAGGATTTAAAAAGCTATCCAAACATTTTCTTATGCTTTCTCTCACCAAATAAAACCCAATAAACAGCACAAATACAAACCAAACTTAAAAAAAATATCAACAAATCATCCATTTTAACCAAACATACTAGCTTTAGAAGCCCCCCCAGAAATATCCCCTTGTCTAACTTTATCAACAGCCAAAAGAAAATCTTTCATCCCAACATCTACTCTTTTCTCACGAATAGCAAAATAACCAGCTTCAGTACAAACAGATTTTATTTCTGCACCAGAAAAAGAATTGGTCAAAGAAGCAACTTGTCTAAAATCAACGCTTTCTAAATTCATATTTTGTGTATGTACTTTAAAAATCTCCTTCCGACCTTCATCATCTGGCAAAGGAACATGAATCAAACGATCCAATCTACCAGGTCTTAAAATAGCACCATCTAAAACATCAATTCTATTTGTAGCACCAATAATTTTAACATTATCTAAAGGTTTAAATCCATCTATTTCATTTAACAACTGCATAAATGTTCTTTGTACCTCACGTTCACCACTAGTACCTATATCCACCCTTTCAGAAGCAATAGAATCAACCTCATCTATAAAGATAATAGAAGGAGCTTTCTCACGAGCCAACTTAAAAATATCTCTAACCAACTTGGCGCCCTCTCCAATAAACTTCTGTACTAACTCGCTACCAACAATTTGAATAAACGTAGAATTCGTACTAGCCGCAACAGCCTTAGCCAAGATAGTTTTCCCAGTTCCAGAAGGACCATACAACAAAATACCACGAGGAGGTTCAATTCCAACTTTCTCAAATAACTCAGGATTCTTCATAGGAAGTTCAACAACTTCGTAAATTTCTTTTATTTGACTCTTAAGCCCCCCAATACTAGACCACCTAACTTTTGGTTTTTCCATAATCACAAAATTCTCAACTTCAAATTTTTTGGAAGCCCCAATCTTATCAATAATAGTTAATGATTTTTGTTCAGCCAAAACACTATCCCCTAATTTTACCTTATCAATTAAGCCAGGAGATATATTTACAAAAAAACTATTTCCATTAGATAGTCTAACAATTCCTTTATCATTAAAAATTTTAATTAAATCACAAACCACCAAAGGAGGTTCTTTTAATGTATTAAGTTCTTTTTTCAATGCAAAAAGAGTTTCTTTTAACTTTTTGTTTTCTTCATTTACAGAGTAAGAACTAATATCACCACTTCTTTTTGAGAGAATACTCATAAAGATTAGTAAATCTATTTTGTTTATAAAATTTACCATCATAAAAAATAAACTTTATATTCTATGTTAAAGTAAAAAGTTGTTTGAATTAGGTTTAGTTTGACAAAAGTTATTGTTCAATCTTTTTAAGAAAGGATTGTATCCTCGAATTTAATCTAATTGCATTAATAAAATAAGCCCTTGGACATTCTACATCTATTTCATCAAAAAAAGCAGTGCTGGTTATAAAACATTTAAGAAGAGAATTTTTTTCTAATGTATCCCTAATTTCTAAAAGTTCAGAAAGTTTTGGATGGTCTGCCACCAATAGATTCACTTTTGGATCAACAGACTCAATAGCGCTTGCCAATGAGTCAGAAGATTGTATTCTTACATTGTATTTTTTTTGAAGAATGTAATCAAGAACAGATAGTCCAACATAATTTCCCCACTCCGGACTGTACCAAGCTATTTGTTTCATTTTTAATCATTAATCTCCTTAATTCTGGATAAAATAAATCAATTTCAACTATTTTTAAACCTTTCGCTTCTTTAGAGTGGTGACAAAGGAAAGATTTATAAAGGGGGTATTGGTTACAGAATTGATTGAAAATGGTAGACCTTACAAAGATTCTAAAAACGGAATTTCCAGAATTAGAAGTAGATATTCCCTCAATACCTTTAAACAGTAGAATAACAGAAGAAGAACTTACTAATGCAATAAGATATATTAATCGAAATAAATTATTCCAAGATGTAATGAATTTAGTTCCTGGAGGGAAAGTTTCGCCAAGTGATTCAGAAACACCACTCAGAGATTCAGTAACCTATCCAATAATATTTCCAGATCAAAAAAGGGGATTAAGCCTTAAAATAGATTGGATACAAGGACCAAACACTTATATTGGGTGGATTCTATCAAGCGGTCAATCACAAGCAAGAATGTATGGTATGCACTTGAAATGGAAACCAACAGGAGATTAATGATTAAAAATGATATTAGATTATATTAACAGGGCTATTGAAAAAAAGGCAAAGTTGTGTCGTAAATTAGCTGGAGCATACCAAGATGCTATCGAGAATTATCGTAGTGCTTTTGAAACATGGAAACAAGGAAGTGATACTATTATGGGAGAACCAAATGGTTTAGCAATTGCTTTTTCAGGCGCAAGAGCACATCGTATATGCCTTGGCTGGGAGAAAAAAGCAAAGCATTATGAAAGACTTTCTTCTTCTACTCTAGCTTTCTTTCAACATACATCTTCTTTAGAAAGAGAACTAGATAGAATTCCACCTACATTTGGTGGGGGTGGTTCTGTTTAAATTACACTTCTTCAAAAAATAAACTTTATAACTACAACTAAATTCCCTTTTATTAAAGTGAAAGATAAAACATTACTAAAAATATCATTTTTTTGTTCTTTATTTGGAATTTTAATCATTCTACTAATCACAGAAACAACTACAATAAAAAAGGTAGATATAGGAGAACTAACTAACGAAGATATAGATCGACTAGTTGCAATTTCTGGGCAAGTAACAAGAATAACAGATGTAGAAACAGTTCTAATTATAAATATAAAAGATAAAACAGGAGAAATGGTGGCGATGGTATTCAAAGATAAAATCCCTTCACTAAAACAATATCAAGAAGTAACAATAGAAGGAAAAGTAATAGAATACAAAGGAAAATTAGAGATTCAAGTAGAAGAAATAAGAAGAAATTTAATTTAGGTTATACAAATGTTATTAGAAATATTCATAGCAATTCTTTTAGGTTGTTTGGCAGGAATAATAACTGGATTCTAAAACTCAAAACCACGACTTTTTAGCACTTTTTCTCATATTAAATTACATTCTAATTACATTCTATAAAAGGATTGGAGGCAATAAAAATGTATATGAGTAAAACAAATAATCAAAGTTTTATCAACCATAGAGTTAGATATAATGGAAGGAAGATAAATATCTTTGATAGGATTAACAAGATTAAATCTGATTTAAAAGAACTAATGCCTGAAGTTGAGGAAGATAGATTTCTATCTATGGCATCACATGTCAGAAACTTTTACTATGGAAACTTACACTATGGAAGAAGAGACAAACCAGAGAACAAGAAGAGAAAGAGAGAACTAACACCAAATGAAAAGATTCTCCTTGACTATTTTATGAAGAACAGTATTAACCCTTCTACTGCATATAGATGGTTTGTTGCCTGTCGTATTCCTTCAGATATTAAAGAGAAACTTGCCCATGGGCAAGTTAGTTTCAAGAAAGCTTTTGAGATAGCAGACAACAGAAAGAAATCTAAAATGAGTAATACAGGTTTGCTAATGATAGAAGAAATAAATAATGTTGTGAGGTCCTTATAATGTCAAATAATAAGTTACCAGATATGATGAATAAAGAGCAATTAACTAAGCTCTTTGAAAGCATGTATATTCCAAAGCTATCTATTGCCTGTTTTATGGCATTGATGTGTGGATTAAGAGTTAGAGAGGTTTGCAATATATTAACTCAAGATATTGATTTGCAAAGAAGAACATTGAAGATAAGGGACAGCAAGAATCCAAATAGGAAGAAACAAGGTTATGGCAAAGATAGAATACAACCAATCCCAGAAATAGCTATCTCTCCAATAAAGAAATGGTTAACCATCATAGAAGGAGGCAAGTATTTCTTACCATCTATGAACTCACCAGATAAGGCATTAAGAACTAAAACTCTTCATGAATGGTTCAAAGAAGCAAGAGAAAGAGCTAATTTAGACATGAAAGAATATGAATACACAGAGAAGTCAACCAAGAGAAAAAAAGCTGTGTATAAGTTCAGATTCCATCATTTAAGGCACTTCTATGCTCAATATGTTTATGACATAACCAGAGATTTATATGCTGTTGCTAATCTTCTTGGACATAACCAAGTAACCACAACACAAATCTATGCAAAGGTTTCAGACAAGACAAAGAAGGATACTGTTGACTTTGCATTTAATACCCCAATAAAAACACAAATCTTTGAAAAGAATCCTGCCAATGCTCTGAACTATAACATCCCAGAGATAGCAAAGGAAAAGGCACAAAATAAAAGTCCTATTGAAATATTAGAGGATAGGTTTGCCAAAGGAGAAATATCTGCTATTGACTTTCAAACAGCAATAAGATTATTAAAAGTAAGGAAGGATTATCTAAATGAAAATGAACCCAACAGAGAAATTGAGTATAATTGAAAGAGAACTTGAAAAGCTTATCAAAGAGAATAAAAAGCTTAAGGAAGAGAATAATAAGTTAAAAGGAATTTAGATTTGTATTTGGCATTATCACATTTAGATTTAATTTTTCTATCCAAGAGAAATCTGTTTTCCATTCCTGTTGACTTCTCCATGCATGAAGTTTAAATGATTTATCTTTATGTTCTTTAAAGTCTTTTTCTAAACAATTATTAACATCACAAAAATGCATTATTAATTCTATCTTTGTTAGATTTTCTTTCTTTAATTTTTCTAATCCTGTTTCTGTTTCAGTCCAAAAACCAAAATGTTTTATCTTATGACAATTTCCACATAAATGATGTATTCCCACTAACTTTTGTATTTTTTCTTTATGATTATATCTCCAAAACTCATGTGCTTCAAAAGGTCCTTCTGCATGTCCACATATCCAACATTTCTTTCCTTCTAAATCAAATACTTTCTGTTTTATCTTATGCCAATCCCATGCCTTATTTTGTTTATAGAAATTATATAATGAATTTCCCCATGCTGTTTGAGGAACTAAATCAATTGTTAGCTTCATTTTCTCCTTGATTTATATCTTCTTCTTTGTGCTTTTACATTCCCTTTGCTTCTACTCTTATGAGTTGTTTTATTTTTATTAAAAGGATTATGAGGATGGTTTCCCCTATGTATCCCTGCATGTTCTTCTTTAGTAAATAACTCTAAATTTCTTGAATGATTATTTAATTTATTTCCATCTTTATGATGGACTACATATTGACTAAATGGTAAAGGATATTTATCTCTATTTTTCAGATAAATATAGTGATATGCATTTTGTCTATGTTCTAATTCAGAATGTTTCTTTGGACTTTGTTCTATGTAACCTTTATCATTAACAATTTTTCCACCCTTCTTTTTTATTTCTTTTTCTAATTCTTCTATTTTCTTCTCGCATTCATATTCCAAATCAGTATCATCTAACTCATCTGCAATTATTAATTTTAGAAACCAACAATGATATTTTAATTCAACAATAGGATTTAACTCTAATGCCTCATCTAAATAGTCCAATGCCTTGTTTAATATCCTTCTACTGTCTTTAATAATTCCCTGCCATCTATAATATAATGCAAGACCATATAATGAGAATGGACTTTCAAAGGTATCTCCACATAAATCTAAAATCTCATTTGAATAATCATATACACTATCTAAATATTTTAGCATAGTTTCTTGGTCATAAGCACTCTGATTTTTTTTCTCTATAATTTTATCAACCTTATCAATAAAATGCACTAATTTTTCTTCAATATCATGAATTTTTTCTTCTCTTTTTATTAGCTCTTTCTTTTCCTCTTTTTCTTCCTCTATCTCTTCTTGCTCTTTAATCCTATCATAACACTTATCACAATATCCTTTCTTCATAACAAACTTTGTTTTAGAAATATCAGTTTTGCATTTTCTACATTTTGCCATAATTTCTCATCTCCTATCTTGCCCATTCATTCTGTTCTACATAGATTCTATCTATTGTTTGTTGATTTGCATCTCTAAAAACAAAGGTGATAGTTTTATCATAAAGCTCTGGAATTGCTTCATATAGCTTTTCTGTTGCTTTTGTTACTAATAAAAGCTTTCCATTCTCTGTGAAATCTTCTGCATTAAACACCCTAATAAATGGATAATCTGCTTCACCACAACTTAAACCATCTGCTTCCATCCCTTCATAACAGAACCCTTGTATATGCATCTCTTGAATTGCTATATTTGAAAACAAATCTTCATCTATTTCAAAAGGTTCTTCTTGTTCTTCTATTGTATTATCAGAATTATCTTCATTATTGGTTGGGTTTGGTGTATTTGCTGATGGTTCATTACACCCACTAATCAACAAAACTCCAAAAATTAGTAGTATTGAAATAATCTTTAGTTTCATATCTCTTCTCCCCACCTCAATTTAACCTATTTTTTATGATTTCCATAAATTTATAAGATTTGCCTTTATTGTGTAACCTCGCTTAATTGATTTATTTACAAGGAGAAATAGCTTTAGTATTACAAATGAGTTGAGTTAGAAGGAGGCAAGGTATTACTTTTAATTCTTTTGCTGTATTTTTGCTATATCATCTGCCTTCTTTTTCTCATTTTTCAAATGGTTTATTGAGGACAACCAAAATTCAGTTTGAGTGTCATTTAGCTCTGGTATTACTTTCATATCTTCATTTAGTTTCAATTTAGAGTAAGTAACACTAAACTTCAAAGCTTTTGGAATATCTCCATAACCTCTGATTCCCATTATGTTTATTAACTCATCTATCTCTTTCAAGTCCTTATCTGAAAAGTGTATTGTTATCTTTCTCATTTATTTCTTCCTCCTTTTAGTAGAATTATTTATCAACTTCAATCCATCATTTACTCCCTTGCTAACTTTAACTGATGCTTGTTCTGGAGAGTTAGCAATTATGTTTGCTTGTTGAGAAACAGTTTGCCATGCAGGGTTTGGATGCATTGGAACGCGTTCCACTCTCCCAGGGGAGAGTTGCTTCGCCTGGGCGAAGTTGATTGGTTGTGATTTAAATATAAATGGAATCATTGGTTTTCCACTTGAACCTCGGTTCAAAGTTTCTCCTTTCTGTTTTGGGGAATAAGAACTTGCAGTTACCACTCCTCTTTCTTTTTGTTTCTTTAACAGCATGAGCATTCTTATCTTCCTCTTAAGCTCTTCAGATTCTTCCGACATATTTCTTTATCTCCATACATTCTTGTTCTGATTGTTGCCTTATCAATACCAATCTCTTGGGAGATTTCTCTTAAACTTCTTCCCTTGATTAGTTCTCTTCTAACATAACCCTCATCAAACACCACCTTTGCTTTTCCTCTCCTTCTTTCTATCAACTCTTCAATAATCTCTGCATGAGTTTGCCAATAATATTTCTTCAGTTTATTTAATCTCATTAATAGTTCATGAGGTATTTGTATCTGGACATATTTATTTTTCGTTTTCATTTCTCTGAAGCATGAATAAAAGAATATCTTCATACAATTTTTCGTATTTATTATGATTATTTTTCATTTTTCCTGCACTTGAACAACTTAAGTTATTATGGTTAGCATATAGGAACCACCCTCTGTTTTGGCTAATTTTCACTATTCCCTATGGGTTTCACCCTCCTTTTGTCTTATGCTTAACAATTTGGTCCTTTCTCCAAAAGGATATTCTACACCTTGGACATGTGTCTGGTTCTTTCTTGCCTCTTTGTATCCAATGATGACCACAAGCATAACATTTCAATTGTTTCTTTGGAGGTTTTTCCATAGCTTCTAATTCTTTATAGATGCCTTCATTCAATGCCTTTGTGAATGCTGTTTTCTTCTTCTCATATTCTTTAACCAACCCATCTGAAGGTTTTGGAATATTCCATCTCTTCACAGGTATCATCTTTTTGTTATTGATAATTTTAAGATAATGATAATAGAACTTACTCATCCTTGCATTGAACTGAAGTAGTTGAGGTTTGCATATTGCTGTTTGTGTTTCTTTATTGACTCCAAGTATTTGAAACTCTGCATGGAATAACTTTCTTGTTGATGCATCAACAAAATCCATGTAAGGAGAATTCATAAGAAGAACTATTCTTTTATGTCTAAATGTTTGAAGTAATGCATTCAACAATCTGTTTGTTGTTGACTGCCAACTTCTATTAGACAAATCTATTCCTGCCTCATCAAACACCAAGGGCATTCCAGATTTAATCTGACCAGAGTTAATTCTTCTCATCAAATCTTTTCCTCTGAATACACAATCTTTAACTGTGAACTTTGGATTCAACATCTGTGCAATAGAAAGATTGGACCAACTCTTTCCAACTCCTGTTGGTCCTCCTGTGAAAACTAAAAAGTTCTTGTTGTTTCTAATTCTATGTTTGATGTATTTAATCCAAGAATATTTATCTGGGTCATAAAGAATCTTCATTCTGATATTGTTTCTCCTGCAAGATAATTTTGTCTGCTCAATAACAATGACAACTTTTGGAATAGTTTCCTTTTTATCTTGACTTTCTCATTGAGATATTGTTGCTCTATATTTCTGTCTTGTTCTTCTTTTTCTCTGAAGTGTTTTGCATTCTTATCTAATTCTTTTTCTATCTCTTCTGCATTTTTAGTCATCTCCTCATCAAATCTTGGAAGTAATAAATCATACAAACAATCTATTGCATTCCAATATACTTCTCTGGAATCTGGAACATAGGTCTTTGTTGTCATGACTATTCCTTTCATTGGAACTGCTTGTTCTTGCCAATATCCTCCTCTAAACTCACAAGAAGCAAATTGTGTTATCTTCATTACATGCCTCATAACAATCTCTCTAAATGAAAGATTTAACTTCCCTTGAAATTCTGTTGTTTCTGGGTCAACAAATTGAATATCATCTGCCATTATTCTATAATCCTCTTGTTTTCTTTCCTTGGTTTTGGATAGTATAATCCATGTTCATACATTATCTTAACAAATCTTCTTTCTAATTTGTTTAATTTAGATTTAATGTTAGATTCCATATTACTATGATTTCCATAATAACTTCCAAGCATATCCATCTCTCCTTCCAACCTTACTAATTTATTACTAAAATCTTCAAGCTCTTCCCATGTCAAAATAAAGGAGATTGAATTAAGTAGAGTTTCCAATGATTCTCTCCATCTTCTATAATCTCTATTGATTTTAGATTCATTGGCACACTCCAATAATTTTGCACATCTCCTTAAGAGTTCAGTTGTAATATTGAACTCTCCTTCTTTATACTCATCCATTTGATTTCTTCTTTGTCTTTCTAACCTTCTTTGTCTCATGAGACAAGGTTTGTTCTTCTGGATATTCTTCTTCTACTCTTGGTTTAGCTGTTACACTATTTGCCCAATCCCATCCACCACACTCATCACAAACCCAAATTAGTTCTGACTCATTTAACTCTCCAGATGGGAATACTTCCAACTGCATATTTCCTTCACATTTTCCACAAATCATTGACATTTTTTCTTACCTCCTTCCACTTTCAACTATTCTCAACCCTGCCCTACTACCTCTACCCATCTCTACACATCTCTACCCCTTTTGTTCAAAAAATGGATATTAGATGTAGAGATAGGTAGAGTAGTGTAGAGATGTGTTGTATAGGTAGAAGTGTGTAGAGATGGGTAGAGATAGACATTCATTTTGGTTCTTCCTCCTTATCATCAAGAAAATGTTGAAGCTTCATATATTTCTCAAGGTCATTCCTTTTGAACAATATCCAAGTTAACCCTTTAGTTATTCCCTTCTTTCTGAACATAGGAACTGTTTGAATAACCTTGGAAACATATCTTGCAAACTTTGGAAGTTCCTTCTTCCTATCTTTTTCATTAGTTGATGCCCAATCCCTTAACTTTGGAAATGTTGCTTGTGCAATCTCCTTAACTTGAATCCTTACTCCCTCTGTTTCAGCTTCCAATCCCCTCTCCTTAACATCTTGAAGGACCCTATTCCAAACCTATGTGAAGATTATATACGAAGGATTATTCTCTAAATCTGGAGTTTGCTCTTCTATCTTTTGTTTGATATATTCACAAAGCTCATCATACAATTCTTGACCAAGAAGTTTTGCAATAGTCAAAGGACCTTCAACAACATCAAACTCTCTTCCAGAAAAATCAGCAGTTGTTTCTTGATATGCCTCTTCTACTTTCTTCCAATTATCTAATGCCCAACATCTAATATCATTTCTTATACCTTTCCAATCTTCACTTTTTGGAGTTGGTTTCTTTCTTTTAATATCATCATTAACAGATTTTAACATAAGAATCTCAAAGGTTTTATCAACAGTATCCTCATCCAATCCAAGGATATTATTTAGATTCATAGGAGTATATGATTGAAATTTTTGTGTTTGATGTGTATCTTTGTTTGTTAACCTATATGTAGCATCCCACATCCAACCTGTTTCAATATAATGTTCTATTGCTCTCTTTAATTCTTCATTTAATTTATCCATATTATCAATAATAAAAGTTCCACAAGTAGCTTCACCATCTCTAAAAATAGAACTTTCAGAACCTTTAGTTATCCACATAGGATTAAAAGAAAGAAATTTAACAATTCTTGATTGCTGTGTTTTTCCAGAACCTCTTTCAGCTCTAAAATATAATCTACCATATTGTTCAAAGATAGTATAAACATAAGTTCCCATTATCCAACAAGCTATGAATTTATGAGTTTCTTCATTTAGATGTTCAATATATTTTTTGTTAATCTTTACTATGTCTTGATAAATATCTTTGAGTTCTTTCTGTTTATAGTTTCCCTCTAAATAACCTTTAATTTCATTAGTATCCCAAAAATAATCTATTGCCTCATCATTAAAATCAGTTCTATAATTTAAACCAAAGTCATTTATTATTTCATTATGCTTTTTTATTAAGGTCCAATTACTTTTATTACATTTAGAACATTTCTTTGGAATCTTTGGTTTTTCATTTATTTTCTTTGAGATGGTTTTTGTTTCTGCTCCACAATCCTTACAAGAATAAACATATTCAGTAATCCCAAGATAAATCTCTTTATTAGAAGTTATAGTTGCAGATGTATCATCAAGTGAAGTGCCATGATAAAAAACACCATTATGAACTCCTTGCCCTAACCTTCCAAATGGTTTTTTAGATTTTAATTTCTTTAATTTATCTCCTTTTATTCCAGCTTCCTTATTCAACTCTTTTATTATTTCCTTGACCATTTGATTTCCTCATTCCTTTCAAACTTATGCTCCTTACATAAACTAACAAAAGTTGTAATGTTGCCTTTCAGATTACAACCATAACACAAGAACAAACCATTCTCATCAACAAAAGTCAAAGAAGGTTTAGTATCATTATGAAACTTACAAACTGCTTTATTTCCTCTAACCTCAAAACCATAACTCCTTGCTATGTTTAAGATGGAAAGTTTTTGATTAACTTTAGAACTCCAACTACCATCTCCTTTAATATCAACTTTCTCATGCGAAAGTTCAGATTTGAACCAAGGTTCAAATTCCATCAACTCATCATCTTTCAATTCTGCAATCTCTAAATCTCTAACAACAGAATATTTAGCTCCAGATGGGTGTATTGAGTTTGGTCCAATAACAAAACAACCATTTGAAAGTATTTCTCCAACATGCTTCTCACCCTTTTCTAATATTATCTTTCTCTCTGGAAACTTTGATTTGTAATAATAATGAAAACCTTTAGCTGTTTGAACTGTGAGTGTTTTTGGAAGAACATTTCTACTCTCTAAATCATTTATCACACACACAAAATCTAAATCATCTGCATCAAGAACAACCAAATCTCCAATACCACAAAGAACACCATAGTTTCCCTTATTTTTGATATGCTTTTGTAGTTCTGGGTCATTATATTTGAAATTATTATTCTTCTGCCAACCCTTATCTATTGGTATTTTGTCGCATGAAACAACCCTATTAAAAGCTAAATTATCCTGTTTAATCTGTTTTGGCATCATTAACTCCTCCTCCTTGCTCTGTCACACCTTGAGTGTCTCTCTTTGGGTCTCTTGCCCTCATTTCCTTAAGTTTTCTGGAATACTGTGTTCTGCACATATCACTACAAAATACCTTATTTCTGTAATCCCAAACTTCTATCTTCTTTCCACAATTCCGACAATAGAATGGATTCATGAATCTACACCCCAAATATCATCAAAATGTTGTCTAACCTCATCCAAACTTTCTCCTTCTATCATAAGTCTTTGACTCTCAAGAACTCCTCCTGCAAGAGATGTTTTTGAAACTTCTAAAATAATACAGGCACCACTACCTTGTTTGGATTCTAATCTCTCCCTTTCAACCTTGTTAACCATTAGAAACACCACCTTCACTTATACCAGAAATATAGCTTGGTTCAACAGTTAGAATCTCTCCATATTTGTCTTGGAACTCTATTAAGTTATCTTCAGTAATTCTAAAAGAAATATTAGTATAAACAAAATTGTTCTTTAGAATTAACCTGACTTTTTTTCCTTCATACTTTTTAAGAATTTCCACCATCATTTTCATATTCCTCATTTTCATTTTTTTCAGATAACAAACTCATAATCCTATTCAGCTTCTCTTCTATGCTTGGATTAAGCAAGTTAATCCTTACATAATCTGAAACAGTAGCAAACCCAGAAGCTGTGGCTAATGCTTTCAACCTCTCATGTTGTGTTTTAGTTAACCTTACTTGTAGCAAATGGTTTCCTCTCTCTCCATTCTTGAAAGTTTCAGTTTGTTGCATCCTCTTTTTTCCTTACTAACCATGTCTTTCCATTAGAGATAATTTCAACCTTATCCATCTCTTTCAAAAAAACCAAACAGCTCCTTACTGTTGGAACTTGAAGCTTGACTCTCTCTGCTATATTAGAAGGAGTTACAGCATTATTCTCTTTCAAAACAAGATTCCAAACTTTCTCTATTGAACTTCTTTGAACTCCTTTCCTCTCTGTCGTGCTGTCCAAATTCATGATAATTACATCACAAGAAAACACTTATAAACATTTATGTAGTGTAGAATATAAAGAATATAACAATACGACATAGTAATTTAACACATATTATACACAACATTTAAAAGGTTCAAATTACAACACGACAAGATGGCAAATAAGACAGGAAGGAAATTCACACCAATTATTGAGAATCAATTGTATTCAAGTTTAATATTTTCAATAGCAAATGGAAACAGCTATCCAAAGAAAATAGCTGAAAGTTTAAATAAAGATTTTGGGAATATATCCAGACAGTTAACTCTACTTGAAAAAAAAGGTTTCGCACTCTCTAAATTAGAAGGAAGTAAGAATGTCTTTCCATTTGAAAGGAAAGTTTATTCTATAAAATGGGAAAGAATAATTCAAGAGTTTATAGATTTCCTCACAAGAAGCATAGCATATCTTAAAGAAGAAGATAATAGGATAGGATTAAACTTAAAAGAGAATTATGAGAGCAGAAGAAATAAAAAGTTTGAAGAAATCATAAATAAAATAGAGAATAAAAACTATCAAAAGAAACTCAAAGAGAATAAATATTTAATAAAATACTTTCAAGTATTCTTTTCAGAGATAGCAAGGTTAAAAGATAATTGGGATATAAGGTCCATCTTTGATTATATTGTATTCTTTGGCAAGTTTAATTTTATTAAGATGTGGTATTCAGCAGATTATATCTATAACATAGAACAGATTATTCAACCAAAAACAAAGTTCCCAAGCTTGGGAAAAGATATAGAAAACATGTCAAAGAAGGACAAAGAAAAAGAATTGAAGAAGATAAATGAACAACTAAAGAAGGAAGGATGGAAAGAGAAACAAAAGAAAGTAGATGAGGAGTTGGATAAATTTAGAGAGAATGATAAACATTTACATCAGTTAGAGGAGTTGGATAATATAATTGAGTTAGCAAGGATAAAACCCTCTCTTGATATTGGACTAACTACTGCTCAAAGGAAGGTTGGAAGAATTTCTATAATGTCTAATTTCCAAGAAGAAAAGGTTCTTGAACACCTTAAGCAAGTTAAGAAAAATGCATTAAGCATTCATGATATAAAAGAAGCAGATTTAGAGATGAAACAT
>JAIOSD010000046.1 GCA_021107835.1 archaeon | reverse complement strand
AGTAAGTACACATCAATTAAGAGCTGGACCGTCAATCAGAGATGAAAAAGTATTATATCCCTACCTTGAAATAGCTAAGAGAGTCACTAAAAAAGCAAGATTACCATGCTTAGCAGTTAGTGGAATTACCTTAACTAGCGCTTTGCTTAATTATTTCGGAGTAGATGATCCAGATTTATCAAAAGTAATTGAGTTTGGTGTGCGTTCCTTAAGTTATTTTGGTTTAGCATCTGCAATGTATCTAAATGATAGAGATCCAAAAGTGTTAGAAAAAAACTCATTACTTTCAAGAGCTTATAATTGGTTGACTGATAGATTAACACCCGAACCAGTTCCAGTTCCAGTTAGAAATTATTCTGTTTTGGAGGATAGTTTAGGATGATAATCTCACTAGAGCAAGCAAGAAGAGAAATAGGGGTTAGACAGAGATTTGCAGAAGAACGAAATCTTGGAGAATTTGCCCCTTATGTCTCAGATATAATTTATTCTAGTGCATCTCCAAGAACAACAAAAGGGACAATCTTAATGCCGGCAGAATCTTCTAAAAGGGCAGGATCCTTTTATTATATTCCTGGAGGAAAATCAAAACTATGGGTTTATGCCTCTACATTTAATCATGATAATATACAAACAGAAAGTGATTTTGATAGTGTTTTTGTAGATCATGAATGTTTTCACGCAAAACAAAATTTTAGAGCAGTTCCAAATCCAATAAGCGCAGCTTTTGACTATACAAAAGAAAATAGTTTTTTAGAACTGATTATGCATAATTTAATTCAAGGTGATAAAGTAGATATTTTAAATAGAAAAACAGAAATAGAAGCTTATCAACATCAATTAGCAAAGATAGAGTCTGGAGAAAGAGATGTAAGCAGAGGATTAGAAGAAGAAATTAGATTGGATTTAGACTATTATATAAATCTTCCAAAAGAAGCTAATTTAAGATTTTTAGAGTTAATTGATGGAGTTATAAGATGAAACTAATTGTAATGATTCCAGCTTATAATGAAGAGTTAATGATAAAGAGAGTTATAGAAGAGATTCCTAGAAAGATTTCCGGGATTTCTAAAGTTGAAGTTTTAGTTATAGATGATGGTTCAAAAGATAGGACTGTGGAAGTCGCTAAAAAAGCTGGGGCAGATCATGTTATATTTAACAAACAAAATTCAGGTTTAGCATTTACTTTCCAAAAAGGAATGGATTATGCTTTATCTTTAGGTGCAGATATAATTGTTAATACAGATGCAGATTTTCAGTATAATCAAACAGAAATTCCTAAATTAATTAAACCTATTTTAGAAGGAAAAGCAGATATTGTTTCTGGAGACAGGCAGGTTAATAAGTTAAAACACATGGTAGCTTCTAAAAAATATGGTAATATATTAGGAACTAAGGTTGTTGCTAGAGTTGCTGGATATAAAATAAGGGATGCTTCTTCTGGGTTTAGAGCTTATTCTAAAGAAGCAGCTTTAAAATTATTTGTTATTTCAGATCATACTTATACGCATGAAACTTTAATACAGGCGAAAAGAAAAAGATTAAAAGTTCTTGAGACTCCAGTTGAGTTTCGTAAGAGAAATGGTAATTCTAAATTGATTAGTTCTGTTTTTGGTCATATTAAAAAAAGCTTATCTACTATTGTTCGTAATACTTTAATGTATAACTCTATGAAGGCTTTGGGTTTGATTGGGACTTTATTAGTATTAATTGGTTTAGTTCCTATATTTCGTTGGTTTATTTTAACTTATATTTTGAATGAAGGTGGACAATATTTACAGTCTGTTATTTTGGGAACAGTTTTAGTTATTTTTGGTGGGTTGACTATTGTTTTAGGCTTCTTATCGGATCTAGTAGCTATTAATCGCAGACATTTAGAGGAAATTTTATATAAGGTTAAACTAAAGGATAATTGAGATGAAAAAGAAACTTTTGGTTATGGCATCTACCTTTCCTCGCTGGAAAAATGATACAAATCCGCCTTTTGTTTATGAGTTATCTAGAAGGTTAGTTAAAGATTTTGATGTTACTGTTTTAGCACCTTCTTTCCCCAGTTCTAAAAAATTTGAAGTAATGAATGAAATGAAAGTTTATAGATTTAGATATTTTATTTCTAAGTTTGAAAAATTAGCTGGTTCTGGAGGGATATTACCAACATTAAAGAAAAACAAATTATATTATTTTACTGTTCCTTTTTTCTTTTTAGGAGAATATTTGGCTGCTAGAAAATTAGTAAAGGAAAAAAAGTTTGATGTTATTCATGCACATTGGATAATCCCTCAAGGTGTTGTTGCTTACTGGTTGAATAAAAAGTTTAAGATTCCTTATGTTGTAACAACTCATGGTGGGGATATATTTGGATTGCAAGGTAAAATATTGACTAAGATTAAAAAGAAAGTTCTTAAGAATGCAAAAAAAATAACAGTGGTTAGTAGTGCAATAAAAAAGGAAATAAATGAAAAAATTTCTAAAAGATTATATGTTGAAATAATTCCAATGGGTGTAGATAGTAAACTATTCAATCCAGATAAATATGATGAATCTCTAAAAGAAAAATATAGGATAAATGGGCCATTTTTATTATTTGTGGGACGTTTAGCAGAAAAAAAAGGTGTAAAATATTTGATTGAAGCAATGCCAGAAATTATTAAAAATAATACAAAAACTAAATTGATGATTATTGGATCTGGACCTTTAGAAAAAGAGTTGAAAGAATTGTCAAAAAAACTGAAAGTAGATAAAAATATTATTTTTATGGGGGCTATTCAAAACAATGAGTTACCCAAATATTATGCGACAGCAGATATTTTTATTGGACCCTCAATCGAAGCAATGGGAGGGGATAAAGAAGGATTCGGATTAACCTTTGTGGAAGCGGGTATGTCTGGATGTCAAATTATTGCAACAGACTTAAATGCAATGGAAGATATAATTAAAAATAATAAAACGGGATTTATAGTTAAACAAAAAAACTCAAAAGAAATATCAGAAAAAATAAACCAATTAAATGGAAAAAGATTAAATGCAAGAGAAAAATTAATTAAGAAATTTGATTGGAGAAATACTAGTGAGGGGTATAAAAAAATACTATGAATCATAAAACTAAGCTAACCTATTTTTTGTTCTTTTTATTGGTTTTTATTTTTGGGCTTTATTATCAACAAGTAAGCCCCTATGATTATGATGACGGAAGAACAATAGCAGAGATAAGTCATATAGGGAATGAAAAAGCAGAGTATATTACTTCATTTAATGTTCCGGTAATCCAAGACTCATTATACCTTACAATGTGGGAAATTGGTATTGGCAATCAAATTTTCGGCATTTTTTCATTATTCTTTACGATTTTATTATTTATTATAATTAGTGTAATTACCTTTAAATTAACAAAAAGCCACTTTTTTACTATATTAAATCTTATAGTTCTCCTAGGATTTGAAGAAGTTTTTGTTAGAACAATGAACATTACATTATATCCCCTAGCTACCTTTTATATATATCTGGGACTTCTATTTGTTGTACACGGAATAAAACAAAATAATAAAGTTTACCTTTCACTAGGATCGATTTTTGTTATATTCTCTTTTTATGTTTACCAAATTTCTATTTTTATATTTCCTCTACCTTTAATTATAGCATTTTTATCCAATAATCATTTCAAACAAAAAATAAATTATGCAAAAACAATTTTAATCTCACAATTTATTGTATTTCTACCATGGTTAATTAATAATTTCAATATATTGGATCCAATAAACTCTTTTAAAAGAGAATATAAATGGTTTATAATAAATGGATATTTAGATTATAGAAATGAAGTTTGGGGGATTAAATTTGAATATAATAGTTTTTTAGATATATTTTCTTCAATTTTGAAATTATTTAATTCTGCAATTAATCAAAATTATTTAATTATAATCGGGACATTTATTAGTTTTTCACTAATTTTGATTTTAATAGATTGCTTAAAAAAACATAAAATTAATTTATTTGAAATCGGGTTTGTGGCCTTACTTTTCTTACAAATATTACTATTTATTATTGTACAACCGGGACTTTACCAGAGATACGTATATATTTCTTTGCCAGTCATCTCTTACTTTTTTATATCTGCCATAAAAAAATTAAATTTTTCGAAAAGAAGTAAGGTGTTTTTACTAATACTTTTATTAATTTTTTCCGTTATAACATTAAATAATGTGGTTTTAGGGGGAATTAGAGAAAATCAGACAGAAATACATATTGATTTAAAAAATATTGCAGACCTTATTGATAACGAAAAAGGGATTATTGGGTCTAGACCAGCTCTTCTTGCCACGTATTCTATGAATAACCCAATTTTTAGTTCTGAAACAACTCCAGAGGAAGATTATGTAGACTTTTTAATTTGGAATTCAAATGAAGAGGTTTTGAAAATATTTAATAAATACAACATTGGTTGGATTTTAATTTCTAAACCAGAAACAAGGTATGAAATAGAGTATCATGGAATTTGGCTTAGGGAATTCTATAATACTTCCACACAACACTTATTAAATATTCAAAATCAGGGAATAACTAAACTAATTTATGATGGAAATCGATATGCTTTATATAAGGTGGACAATGAACAAGCTTAATTTATTTATAGTTGGAAAACCGAAAAGTGGAACATCGGCTTTGCATAACTTTCTAGATCAACATCCAGAGATTTTTATGTCAAAACCAAAAGAACCTCATTTTTTTTGTAAGGATTTTCATAAACTAAGCGATAAATTCCATAAAAGAAAAACAAAAAATTTTTATGAGTTTAGAACTATAAAGGAGTATTCAAATTTATTCAAAAAGACAAATAAAAAAATAATTGGAGAAGCATCAACAAATTATTTATATTCTAAAACTTCTGCAAAAGATATCTACAATTTTAATAAAAATGCAAAAATAATAATTATGTTAAGGGAACCAGTAGCTTTTCTTTATTCATTACATTCACAATATGTAAATGAAGATGTAGAAAATAAAAATTTTGAAGATGCATTAAAGTTAGAATCTACTAGAAAGAAAAATTATAACTTATTATCAAAGAATTTAAGATGTCCTTCTTATGTATTCTATTCAGAGAGAATAAAGTACGCAGAACAAATAGAAAGATATCTAAAAATATTCCCCAAAAAAAATATTAAAATAATACTCTTTGATAATTTTAAAAAAGACAACGAAAAAATTTACAAAGAAGTTTTACAATTTTTAGAAATAGATGATAGTTTCACTCCAAACTTTAAAATAATTCATGGGAGCAAAAAACCAAAATCAAAAATATTAAATAAATTTTTCAGAAATCCCTATCTAAAAAACATACCAAAATCAATTTTACCTCCGAAAATATATGATAAATTACAATTAAAAGTTCAAAAAGTATTAATGAAAAAAGAAAAAAGAAAATTAATTAATCTAAAAACAAAATCAAAACTTATGAAAAAATTTAAACCAGAAGTAATAAAACTAAATAAATTATTAAAAGAAGAAGGTTTCATAAAAGAAGATTTAATCAAATTATGGGGCTACGATAAAGTATGAAAACTAAAAAACTAATATCAACAGTAATAATCATAACAACATTAGCTCTAGCCTTCTTCTTCATAAAAAACAACATAAGTGATTTCAAACAATTAACAATAGAAAATCCATTACTAATTCTAGCAAGAGCAATATTAGTTATAGCAACCATGATAATCCTAGGACTAATAAACAAAACACTACTAAAACCATTAGAAGTAAAAATAAACCTACTAGAATCAACTAAAATTTCAATAGTAAATTCCTTCTACAACCTAATAACACCCTTCAGGGGGGGAATAGCAGCAAGAGCTATTTACCTAAAGCGCAAATACAACTTAAAATACACAAAATTCTTAGGTTTAGTCGCAACAAGCACACTACTAGTAGTCTTAATCTCAAGTATTCTAGGAATTATAGCAACAATACTAATATACCTAAAAGAAAACATATTCAACCCAATAATACCAATAATATTCATAGCAACACTAATAATAACATTAACAGTAGCAATAATATCACCAACTATTAAAGAAACAAAATATTCTCTAATAAATAATATAATCAGAATAATAAACTCTTTCAGTCAAATAAACAAAAATAAATTTTTCTTAATAGCAGCAATATTAACAACAATACAAATACTAATAGCAGCTTACGCAACACAATTAACTTTCGCAATATTCGGAATAGAAATAAGCTTCGTAAAAACACTATTTCTAAGTGCAATTGGAGGAATTTCATTAATTATCTCCTTAACACCAGCAAATCTAGGAGTTTCAGAAGCAATTATGGTATTCTCAGCACAAACAATAGGAATATCCACAGTGGAAGCACTCTCAGTAGCAATATTAGGAAGATTAATACAATTCGTGGTTTTATTCACTTTAGGACCAATAGTATCTTACAAGTTGATGAAAAAATAACCACTTCTAAATAGTAACCTTTATAAATACCAGATAATTTAAGAAACTAAAGAAAAATGACTACAATATATTTTAAGAAAGGCAAACAAATAATGGAAGATCCTGTAAAGGGGACAAAAACCACTATAGATAGTACATATAGAACCAGAGATTTTTTTAAACCAACTTTCATAGAATATCCTTTGTATGTTTTGGGGCTTTTTGCTTCTGTCATTACAGGGGGAATCGGGGAGGTCTTAACTGATAATCCTAATATAGGTTTAGCCTGTACTGCAATCCCCCAGGCTTTTACTTATCTTTCCTTTAGATTAGCAGAATTAGGTGCTTTTAATACTAATATTTTGCCAGGAGGGGATTTAAAAGAACTAATAAGAGAAAGCAAACACCAAATGCCTTATGGTCCAAGAGTTAGAGTTGAACCTTTAGAAAAAACTCTTGAGAAAGAAATTACTGACAGCAACTCTGTCTAAACCTTTTTAAACTTAATGAAATTCAAACCTTTCAGAAGATTTATAAGAGTTTAGAATACAACAAAATTATGAATAAAAAACAAAAAGTTTTCTTAATAATAGTCGCATTAGTTGTAATTGTATTTTTAGCATCTTCAACCCATACAATAATCAATGATCCTAATTGTTTCTTGGGTGGTGGAGTTTGGAGAATGTTTTCTGACGGATGTGGAGATTCTTGTTACAATGCTAGAGCAACAGAAGATAATCCAATAATGTGTACGATGGCGTTTAAAGAAAATTGCGATTGTGGTCCTTTGAAGTGTTGAAATCATAAAACTCAAAGATGTGAATTTAATTAAAATGGAAAAAATAATAACCTATGATGAAGAAAACGATATTTTGGCAATACATAAGGGTTTTAATAAAGATGAAAAATTTGATGGGTGTATAGATGTGGGAGATATCATTTTAGACCTATCTACAAAAGGAAATATTAGGGGAATAGAATTTTTAAATGCAACAGAAATATTAGCAGATTACAAAATAACAAAAGAAGCTTTATCTAATTTAAAAAAAGCAGATTTCTTAGCAAAAGGAACAAAACATGGGATAACAATAAGAATAAAATTCTTAATAAACAAAAAAGAAATTCCTGCCCTAATTAGCATGCCAATACAAAACTAATTTAAATCCATTAATTAACTTAATTTTTAATGAAAACAATACTTAACAACACATACTTACAACTATTAACAATATACGCAATAATAATATTTCTAACAACATTAGGAATATTAAACAAATTTTCACTACAATTTCATATAGCAGCGATAATTATAGCAATCTTAGGAATTACAACAATAAAACAAAACAAACTAAAAATAAATAAAAAAGCACACTATATTTTTTTACCATTAGCAATACTAATAACTCTAACACTAAGAGTAATCCCATACATAAATAACAAAATCCCCCTAGGATATGATGCAGGGATCTACAAAGCAATAATAGAAGTAAACCTAACAAACCTACCACAATGGATTTTTACAGGAGTAACAACAGAGCCAGGATTTATTTATTTAACACAAGTTCTAAAACAATTCTTCACAACAGATACAATACTAACATCAATCTTAATCCTTTTCACAATAATACTAGCATTAGCAATCTACATAACAACAAAAGAATACACAAACAAATCAACAGCAATTCTAGCGATAGTAATCTACTCAGTCTCACTAATCCAATTTAAAACTTTTTGGTATATGTATTATAAAAACATTATAGCTTTAGCACTTTTACTCTTTTCATTCTACGCACACAAAAAAAACAAAACAAAACTATTTATAATTTTAGCAACTTTAACAGGAGCTATCCACAGACCAACATTTTACTTACTAGGTTTAACTTTCTTAATCTACACAATTTTAAACAAAAACAAAAAACAAAACATAATAAAAGGAATAATTATCTTAGCACTAACAGCTTTATTCTATTTAGGAAGATTCTCTCAAGAAATACTAATAGTTTTCGAGCCATTAATACAGGGTTATACTCAGCCAGGACAATCTCCAGGAACATTCATAGACTTTTTCACATATCAGTATTCAATACTTCCATATTTACCATTAGCAATTCTAGGATTATTCTACTTAATTAAAAATAAACAATTCAATTTAATAACAATTTACACAATGTTAAGCTTAGCAATAGTTTACTTCCAATTTTTCTTTTACAACAGATTCATAATAATGTTAGATATTGGATTAATAATCTTAGCAGCAATTGGATTCTCGTTACTTATACAAAACAAAAAACGTTTAGGAACAATAATAACAATATTACTCTTGCTCTCAGCAGGAATTCTAGCAACACAAGAAGCAATAAATGCAAAACCACTAATCTCAGAAGAAGAACTAAATACAATACAATACTTACAAAACACAGAAGAAAACGCTTATGTAATGTCCACAACATCAATATACTCACCGTATATAATAGGATATTCAAATAGAAAAACAATAGCACCTGGATTATTCGATTATAATAAACACAACCAGACACAATGGGCAACTTTCTGGAAAACAAAAAATCTAAAAGAAATAAAAAAATTCCTAGATGAATACAACAAACCACTATATATTTTCATAGGACAACAACAACCAGACAATTTAAAACAATTTAAAAGTTGTTTCACAACATACTACGCACAAAAAAACAACAAAATCTACCAATACACTTGCTGAAATAGGTTGTCAAGGACCATAATAACTATTATAAATGATTGATTCTTGTATAATTATTAGAGGTTAAAATGACTATTACAAGAACTGTTAAACGGGCTATAGATGGGGATACATTAGAGGTTAGAAATCAAATTAGGGGAACACGTTATATTAGGTTAGCGAATGTAGACGCGCCAGAAAAAGGACAACGGGGTTATTCCGCCGCAAAAAACAAATTACAAAGATTAAAAGGAAAAAGAATAACAATTGTTCCAAAGGGAAGATCCTACAATCGTGTTGTTGCCGAGGTTATATATAACAAAAAAAGGTGAAATAAACGGAATTTGCATATCTTGATGAAAGTGGTGACTGTGGTGCCAAAGGATCCAAATTTTTGGTAATGTGTTTAGTTTGTACCCGACAAAAAAAGAAATTAAATAAAATTATAAGAAAGGCAAAACAAAGACTTCTAAATAAAAGAAAATGTGCTAAATGGCTTGCTCAACATGGGGGGGAACTAAAATTCTCATCATTCCCAGATAAGAATATTCTTAAAGATACTCTAAAAGAAATTGTTAGTATAAATCTAAATATATATTATATTGCCATGAAGAAACAAGGTAAAAATTTAAAATTAACTGATAAAGAAGTAATTATAGGGAGTTTATTCCATCACATTATAGAAAAAAATGATGGGCAAGGACCAACACAAGTAACTTCAGACTTAGATTTTTTCGGAGATATACCTGCATTTTTTTCGCTTGTAGACTATAAAGAAAATAAAGAAGGAAATACAATTCTATTTAAACGGGCAAATTATGAAGATTACAAGCTTAATCAGAAATTGAAAAAAAAGTTACTTGTTAAGGTAGATTCGGTAAATTCAAGACTAAACGAAGAGTTACAAGCAACAGATTTAATTTGTGGGGCCATTTATCAGTCAATTGAAAATAAAAATGATGAATATATAGAAATCATAAAAAACAAAATTATACAAGGAATAAAAATTTAGTGTTACAAAACCTTCCTTACTCGTCAAACCCTACCGCCAAAGCAATAGGTCCTTTCAAGAAGGATTTTATATGCAACTAAAATATACTAATGTGGGGGTATATAAATATTTCTTTTTCTATTTGCTTTGCACAATAAGTTTAATCTGCACAAAAAATTAGGTAATAACTAAAAAGTTTATATATAACAAAATAAACAAAATATTATGAAAAAAAAGCATAAAAAACACATAAAAAAGATAAATTACATAATTCCAATAGCATTAATAATTTTAGTTGTATACCAAAACTTCTTAGTAGAACAAACTTTCAACACTGTTTACAACATAGGAGATGAAAAGGACTACCTCTCGCCATTAAACAGAATTTCAGAAAAATACGATAACCAAAGAAATTTAACAAACAATTTAGTTTATTTCAATGTAAACATACCAACAAATTCAAAAACAGTTACAATAAAAACAAAAATAAAACCCTCAAATATAGAAAATGAAAAGATATCAATAGGTGCAAAAGATAGAGAAGATTGGCACTATAAATACAACTTAATATACAACCCAAAAATAAATTTAACAAACAAAAAAGTAAACCAAGAAATAACAGAAACAAACATAATTATAGCTACAGAACAAGAACTAACCCTAACTCCAAATTACCCCGATAATTACGAAGAAAAACAAACAACAATAAATACAACATTAAGGGGCCAACACACTTTTTACTTCTACACAGAACAACCAATAGACATTCAAATCAAAAAACAAGATATTAATTGGTATGAAGGTGAAGATCCCCTAACAATTACAATTAAAGATATAAATAACAGTGAAATAATAAACACAACAATAGAAGATGATAATATAATCAACATAAGCAAAGAACCAGCAATAATACAACAAACCATATTAACAGCAAACTTACAAAAAGGAATTTACAAATTAGAATTTTCAAGTTTTGACGGATTAATAAGAGAAATAAAAATAAACACAAATAAAATAGTTTCAAAGAGACTGTTCTTAGCAGATAACAAACTATACAACCAAGAAACAAAACAATCTAAAATCTACACCGAATCTAAAAGCATAAACCTACTAACATACCACAATCAAGGAATACAAAACATAACATACGGAGAAACTAAAATAGAATTAGAAGATAAACACAAATCTCAAACACTAATTCTAAACCAACCAACCACTTTAACATTCCCAGAAAATGATATAATTGTAGAATCAACAGGATACTTAGCATTAAACGAAGAAAATTATTTTAATCCTTTTACAAATACAATAATCCCTTTAGAAAATTATGAACAAGCAGATTATATTATAACAAACTATATAGAACCAATAAAAGAAGGAGAATACATAATAACAGAAACAACGTTCAACATAGAAGATTTATACATAAAAGACAACAAACTATCACTACTCTTCAACATCCCCCACTTAGGAAAGGAAGAATATAAAAACTACACAATTCCAATTGACTATATTAACATAACAGTTTACAAACCCGCATTAATATGAAATCAAGAGAGAAACTGCCGTATAGAAAAAACTGTGAAGGATACTTCATATGTAAAGATGGTAAAATTGTCGCAAGAGATACTGGAAAGGGATATCTAGAACTCCCAGGGGGTGGAGTTGATAAAAAAGAAAATCCAGAAAGGGCTTTGCTTAGGGAAGCATATGAAGAAGCGGGCGTGAAAACTACTGAAAAATTAAAAGAAAAAGAGGTTCTACATTCTTTATGGGATAAGGAATGGGCAAAAACAAAAAAACAAAAAAGAAGATATGAAAAATTTAAAGGTGAAGAGCTGTATTTTTTTGTGGGGGTGGTAAATGAATTGGTTAATCCCCCTGGAGATCCCAAAAGTGGGGAAGCGGGATGGGATGGAAAAAGAACTATGACTGTTGACAAGGCTATAGAAATAATAAACAGCGGAAAACCATTTACAAAAGACATAGAAAGTTATAGAAGACTCTAACTAAAAATACTAAAAGAATGAAAATGAAAATAAAAGGCCACAAAGCAGAAATAATATCACACTTATTCCAGACTCTATTAATCACATACCTAATACTTTTACTAATAGAACAGATCTACACAGGATTCGTATCAACCTACTTAAATCTAAATTATTTACTAATCTTAACAATAGCAGCAGGAATTCTAGACGTTTTCACAGTAAAAAAGAAAGTAAAAGAAAAAACAAAGAAATCAGACTATTACTTAATATACGCTTTAGGAATTTTAGGAGCAATAATAATAAAGTATAAAACAGCAGATTTAAATTACCTATCTTACATAATATCAATAATAGCAGGAATATTAATAATACTACTATCATACTTAATACTTGAGGAAGATGAAAAATAAAATACTAACAATAGCAGGAATATTAGTAATACTAACAATAGCTTTAACACTACTAACAAATTTAACAATATTAGAATCACTAAGAATCACGCTAGGAACCCCTTACGTCTTATTCCTTCCAGGATATATAATCTCTTTTATATTCTTCAAGAAAATAGATATAATAGAAAGAATAGCACTTTCATTCGCTTTAAGCATAGCAATAGTACCTTTAATCATATTCTACCTAAATCTATTAGGGATGAAAATAAACCTTTTAACATCAATCTTAACAATAGCAGGAATAATTATCATAGCAATCTTAATTCTAAAAAGGGAATATATATTTACAAACAAGAATAAAAAGATATAGAGATTTAATGAGCAGAATATCTATAAAAAAACACAGTCCGATAAAGATCAATACGTCCGATTAGTTAATCTTCTGTCCGATAAGTGTCCGAAAATTATTTATTCCCTTTTGCTCTATTATGGGTCTTACAAAGCATTTAGCAGTTTTTGATGTCGGTTTTTCCACCCTTGCTCCAAGCACTCACATGATCGGCATCCATTTCATAGATTTTGTGAATGGGATTGTAAAAAATGGTTTTAATGTTAAAACTTTAATTGCTGATGCCGGTTACTCTGGAAAAGATAATTATGCCTTATGCAAAGAACATGGTATAATAAATGCATTCATTAACTTTAGATCAAATGCTACTTTCAAAAGGGCAAAGAGTGATCTGTGGAGAGAAAAGTTAAAACTGTATAAAGAACAAAAAGAGATTTGGAATCAGACTTATCGGTTCAGGGTCATAGTTGAAGGAGTTTTTTCAACAATAAAAAGAAAAAATCTTAATTATCTAAGATCAAGAAAAGAAACTGCACAAGATGTTGAAGTTCTTTTGAAGGCTTTAGTTTACAATATTACAGTAATTGGGAAGTATTCTTAGTTTTTTTCTGATGTAAGATAGATACAATAAAAGTTTTTATAAGGTTTCAAAAGATTCTACTTCATCAAGCCTTATTGCAGTAACTGAATTTCCATCATTCCTATAAGGTCCATCAACAACATACAATGCAGGTACAGGTCCTTCACTACCTAAATCCCAAATGCCCCCACCAGTATATGTATTTGAGAAGTGATTATCATGACCAACACCAATTGCATGAACCAAAGCAGTACGAGTTATAGTACCTTTTTTCAAAGTCTTTTGATAATTAGTAACAACTCTTGCATCAACTAACGAACCTTGAAAATTCTTTTTTCCAGCCTTTCCAACTATTTTCTGCACACCATCGCTAGAAGTTCCATCTTCTCCGATAGGTATGACGGCTAATTTTTCCAATGAGGGATCATTTAATTTCATAATTTTAGTTACTGGAGGGGGGTATATAAATCTTTTGGTTTAATAAAACAAAAAATAAACTACCTTTATCTAACAAATTAAAAACTATTCGGACAGTTTTCGGATAACTTTATTTATTCGGACTGTGTTCTATAAAAAGAAAGTCTTTTAAAATGACCTAGAGTTAAACCTTTTAAAATGAAAGGAATCTCCTACCAAGATGAGAACCTAACAAGATATTTTAAGACTATTTCTGAATATCCATTACAAACTAAGGAAGAAGAAATCCAAACCGCAAGAGATGCAAGATTAAATCACAATAAAGATTCATTAGATCTCTTAGTAACTTCAAATTTAAGATATGTAATTACCATGGCAAAAAGGTACGTAGGCCAAGGACTCTATTTATCAGATATAATACAAGAAGGAAACATTGGTCTAACAAAAGCAGCTGAGAGATTTGATGAAAGAAGAGGTTTCAGATTTATAAGTTACGCAACTTGGTGGGTTAGACAATCGATTTTAGAAGCATTAGGAAACCAACAAGATCCAGTAAGGATACCTAGGGGATTAAGAACCACTTTTTACGCAATGAATAAGTATATTAACAATTATCAAGTAAAGAATAAAAAACCCCCTCTAGATCAGCTTTTAATTGATAAGTTTGATGTAACCAAAGAAACACTAAGAACATTTTATCAATTCAAAGGGAATAGTTGTTCATTAGATAAAGATGATGATGAAAAACAAAATTTACACGAAAGAATCCCAAACAGGGAATTAAATCCCTTTGAAATAATAGAATCAAGAAATTCCTCTGAATTTATATCAAATGATATGCTTAACTCACTCTCACCAAGAAAAAGATTAATAATACACCGCTATTATTACGAAGGAAACACACTAGAAAAAATAGGGCAAGAATTAGGGTTAACTAGAGAAAGAATAAGGCAAATAAAAGAGAAAGCATTAATAGAACTTAGAAACTCAAAAGAATTAAGACAACTGGCCTAAAACCAACATTTAACTTTCTTTTTATAACTTAAATATTCATCACCAAAGGTATTCACCATTTTATCTTCTTCATAAGGGATAAACATAAAATTAATTATAATAAAAAAGAAAATAGGAACAACAAAAGAGATAACATTACCTAAAATAAAGGATAATCCTACAAAAAATACAACAGCACCAAGATACATAGGATTTCTACTATATTTATACAAATTAGTTTGAACTAAATGAGTAGATTTATTAAAATTCTCTGGAGTGTTGTATTCCTTAAATAAATAATAAGATTTACTAATCAAATAGAATCCAAGAACAAGAAAGAATATCCCAATTAAATTAATTGGGAATTTTATTAGATTCATCTCAGGAAAAACAAAATATAAAACTAAACTAAAGATTATTCCAAACAAAAAATAAGTTGGCGGTATTGATATTATTTTCATATGACTTTCTACATAACTCCACTTTAAAAAACTATTTAAACAAAAGCAAACACAAAAAACAATGATGAAAACAGAGTGGAATTTAAATCAATTAAAAGAAAAAGACTTTCAAGAGGAAAGAAAGCTGTGGAAAAGTAAAGTAAAAGCTTTCACAGATAAATACAAAAAGGATAATTCTTACTTAACAGATCCGAAAGAACTACTAAAAGCATTAAACGAACTAGAAGAGTTAGAAAGAAATTACGGAACAACACCTAACGAATTATTTTACTATTGGTTAAAATCAGAAAAAAACAAAAACGACCCAGAAATAAAAGCAAAATACAATCAGATAGAAGAACTAAGTATAGAAATAGCAAACGAATTGCAATTTTTCTTATTAAATCTAGCAAAAACAGAAAACAAAGATATATTCCTAAACAACAAAACCCTAGAACCATACAAACATTTCTTAGAAACACTATTCGAAAATGAAAAATATTTACTAACCGACAAAGAAGAAAAGATTCTAAATTTAAAATCACAAACTTCTTACTCTTTCTGGATAGATATGGTTGAAAGATTTTTAACAAAAGAAGAAAGAATAATAAAAGATAAGAAAAGAACTTACGAAGAACTCCTTTCGCTAATGACTGGAAAAGATAAAGAGCTAAGAGATCAAGCAGCAATAGCTTTCAATGACATCTTAAACAATAACATAGATGTAGCAGAAGCAGAGATAAATGCAATCTTAACAAACAAAAAAGTAAACGATAAACTAAGAAACTTTGAAAGACCAGACAAAGCTAGACACGTAGCAGATGATATAGATACAGAGGTTGTAGACACACTAGTACAAACAGTAGAAGAAAATTTCCAAATATCAAGAAAATATTATGAACTAAAAGCCAAACTACTAAAGCAAGACAAACTAAAATATCATGAAAGAGCAGTAGAATACGGAGACATAACAAAAGAATACTCTTACGAAGATTCAATAAACTTAACAAAAAAAGTATTTGAAAAACTAGATGAAAGATTCAAAGAACTCTTAGACATGTTCATAAAAAACGAACAAATAGATGTATACCCAAAAAAAAGCAAACATGGCGGCGCTTTCTGTGTTTACCTGCTAAAATCCCAACCAACATTCATTCTATTAAACCACACTAATAAACTAAAAGATGTATTAACAATAGCGCATGAATTAGGACACGCAATAAATAATGAACTAATAAAAGAAAAACAAAATTCATTAAACTTTGGCACACCAACTTCAACAGCAGAAGTTGCAAGTACTTTCATGGAAGATTTTGTGTTACAAGAGCTACTAAAAGACGCAGATGACGAACTAAAACTAACACTATTAATGCAAAAATTAGATTCAGACATTAATTCAATAATAAGGCAAATAGCTTGTTATAAATTCGAACAAGAATTACATAAAAATTTCAAAGAGTCAGGATACTTATCAAAGGAAGAAATAGGAAAACTCTTCCAAAAAAATATGAGAAGTTATATGGGGGATTTTGTTGAACAAACAGAAGATTCTAAAAACTGGTGGGTTTACTGGGGCCATATCAGACGATTCTTCTACGTATATTCTTATTCTTCAGGACTACTAATATCTAAAGCAATGCAAAACTTAGTAAAACAAGATAAAAACAACATAGAAAAAGTAAAAGAATTTTTAGCAGCAGGAACTTCAGACTCACCAAAGAATATATTCAAAAAAATAGGCATAGATATAACAAAAAAAGAGTTCTGGGAAACAGGATTACAAGAAGTAAAAGATTTATTACAAGAAACACAAACCTTAGCTAAAAAACTAGGAAAGATTTAATACAAAATGGTTTTGGGGTAACGTCCCGATGAATGGTGATTACTATTTTAAGAATTAGCTTTTACTAATTTACCAAAAAATCTTCCTCTTGGTTCATACCTTTTTACGTTTGTTTTACTTCCATCAAGAGAGTTCCATTCTATTATTTCTTCCTCAACCAATAATCCGTCTACAGTATTATAAACTCTTTTTACTCGTTTATCAGAATTCCAACCCCAATGTGGTCTTTCCCACCAATAAGAAAAATCTGGAGTAGCGCCCCCCGATTCGTGAGAATCAACAACGTAAGCAGCATAAGCAACAGGAGACCCTGAAGTTGGTTTTGTATGAAAAAATCCTTTTTTATATTCCTTCACCAGTCGTCTATCTGTATTAAAAAATAGACCGATTGGACTATGTTCAGTTGTAGTAGTAGGTCCTTTCTCAGCTAATTCCATCTCTATTTGTGTAAGTTTTCTTCCAGTTAATTCCCTAAGTTTGTCTGTTAATCTCATTTTAATTATTAGTAGCTTTTATACTTCTATAGATACTCTTTCTACTATTATATGCTTTTCCTTTATAAAACTTTTTATTTGTTACTACTTATGTATGGCTAAAAAACTAGGAAAGATTTAATACAAAACCCTAGTTAATTAGATATTCAACTTATTGAATATTGCAACCTTTACTTATAAATAAATTAACTTAAATTCAACATATTGAATATAGAAATCTTTATATACGAGGACACCTATACAAATTCAACATATTGAAAATGTTTATAGAAAATATACTCGGAACAGAATCTAAGGTTAAGCTAATCAGGACACTATTAGAAGTTAATACTGCGTTTACAATGGAAGATTTAGAAAAAGAAACTGGATTAAGCAGAGGAATAATACATAGGGAGTTAAATAGATTAGTTGATAATATTATCGCTTTAAAGGTTGAAAAACAAGGTAAATTAGGTTATTATAAAATAAATTTTGACAATCAATATGTTCAAATATTAACTAAACTATTTGAATTAGAAAATGCTAAAGAGAGAAAGAATAAAATACCTGTAGTAACTTGGAATTTGTTGGCTTTGATTACCAGCAAAATAATATCCAATAATTTAGAAGTTAGTAAATTAATTCTTTTTGGTAGTGTAGCCAGAGGAACATCTACAATAAGAAGCGATATTGATCTAATGATTACTGGCGAGTTTAATAGGGCAAAACTCAAGGAACTAATAGAAGAAATACAGAAAAAAACCAAAAGAAAGATAAATATTAGCTATATTACTGAAAAAGAGTATAATGGTGGTACTGCACTTACTACAGAAATAAAAAGAGAAGGTATAATTTTATACGAAAATGGATAAAAAATTTGAAGATAATTGTTTAGAAAAAGGATATTCAGTAACATTTAAAACAGAAGTTGAAGCTGATAAAAGGGCCGAGCAACATAAGAGTAATTCCGCTTATTTTCTTAAATCTGCACAGAACTTACTTGGAACCGATACACCAAATGTGGCAGTTATGTTGGGCTTCTTTGCAATGGAGCATAAAGCTAATGAATTAATTGCTCTGAAAGGTTATGATATTAAAGCACATGAATGTACTGCAATATTTTTATCTCGTATTTTAGAAGAGAAAGGTTTAGCTAGGAAATTTAATGATGCAATGGGTTTGAGAAAAGATTATAATTATAAATTAGATTTGAAAAGTGAAAGTAAAGAAGAAGTTAAAGAGTTTATTAATAATATTACCCAATTTATTTTAGAAGTAGATAAATTAATTTCTAAAGTTACTTAGTGTATCTAAAGAGAAAGTTTTCTAGCAGTTGTGAGATCTTCTACTTTTGTTGCATCTCCTTCAGCAAGAAAGATTTCTCGATAACCAACCAAAACATCTCTTAAATTTTCAGTATCCCACCTTCTAAGATAATGATTAACACCATTCCTTTTTTCTATTTCTTGAACCCTCATTTCAACCCCACACTGCGCGTTTCCAACCACAACTGGGGGCGGGATATCCAATCCTGAATTAACCAAATGCGCCAAACCATACCGATTAAACTCACTTAACTTCCCTACAGCAGACAAGGCGACCCACAAATTATCAACATATTGCCTTCCACATTTTTTGTTACGTTTTAAAACTAAAAGTTCAGCATCTTCTTCAGCAAAATAACTTAATAATTCTGAGAAGTAACTAATGCTTTTGTTCACCCCCCCAAGTTGAATTTCATCGCCACACATTTTAAAGAACGATAAAGAAATAAAATACTCTTTATAAACTTTTATGAGCTAAAGCCTACAAGAACTTCTCTAAAACTTTTTTAAAAGGAAAAATTAAGGTAGATAAAAATATAAAAATCAGTCCAAGAGTTTCGCCGCCTTTTTCATAAACACTTCTAACCATTTACAACTCCAGCTTTACTCCCCCAATCCACTTAGCTAATAAATTATATACTAGAATAAAAAACATACCCAAAATAAAGGAAACAACAGCAGAGCTTAACCAAGCCACAGCTAAATCACCAATATTTAACCCACTCATAGTTTGGGGTTGTATAAATCTAACCAAAATCACATTTAATAAAGTTATTATTAAAACAAATATCGCAAGAACTCTTGCTCCAGATTTATAATCAACTCTTTTTACCTCTTTCATTTTCTAATTTCTGAATTTAGTCGTATATAAATGTTTCCAAAATCTTCTATTTGTTTTATATTAACTTTTCGTTGGGTTTCTAAGTGTAATAAAGGAATAAAAGTGAGGACCTTATCTTCTTTTGATCCCTCATCTAACAAATGATTAAACTCTAAATCACACTTATTTTTAACAAACCACAAATTAATTTTATTATACACGCCCTTTATCCGATCTCCTAAGTTTATCTGCCTATCTGGCAGTTTTATTGTATCCGGAATTCTATCATATCTTGCTCTTCTTAAACTTCGTCTCTCATCAACATCCAAGGCCTTCTCTAAAGCACCAATTAAATCAGTTAACAAAACTCTCCGTTTCCTAGCTTGTGGGGTTTTAATAGTTAGTCTAACTTTTGGAGAATCCCCATTACTACCAATATATTCTTGTTCAAATTCTTCCTCTTCATCACTAGCAAATAACTGGCTATCAAAGTTTGCAATGTTATGGGTTAGCAATTTATTTGTTTTTAATTTAAGTAAAATAGCAGAAGCCAAAACTACTTTTCCAGAAACAAAAAAATTAACATCTTTCAATTGTTTAACAATATCAATATATTTTTTAGAAAGAAGAGATAGATCTACATTCCAGGGATCCATGTGTTCTGATTTAACTAGGTTCTTAATTAAATCCTGCCATGTAATCTCATCTTTTTTCATTAACATATCTAATATTTGATCTTGCATAGAATTAAAATCATTCAAGTATTAATAAACATTTCTAATTAGTTTTTGAATCTCAAAGAAGTATTATAAGCGCACTAGAAAAGGAAGAATTCCGAAAAACTCAACCTCAACTAATGCATAAATAGGATTATATTAT
>JAIOSD010000043.1 GCA_021107835.1 archaeon | reverse complement strand
CAAGAAAAGACGCTTATTTGTTAGATTCTCCAAAAGATTGGGCTAGATTAAAGCTAAAAGATGAAGAAATATTAAGACTAAGAGCACAGTTAGTTAATTCTAGGTTTAAAGCAAGAATTAAGGGTTTTGATCATAGATTTATGGATTTATCACAGGAAATTGGAATGGCTCACAAACCAGTTGAGATTGAGGTTGAGTTAAAAAACAAACCAGTGAATAAATTAAAAATGACTAATATTGCTAGTCCTTTGAGCAATAATGCAAATATTAAAGATATTAGAGTAACCGAAAATCCTAAGATTAAAACTGTTGTCGAAAAAACTGTATCAGCTATTGATTTGAAATCTGTTTTAGGTCTGAAAAAATTATATGATAAAGGAGTTGATGAAAATTTTTTGAGTAAGATTCTAAGTGTTGGTTTATTAGGTTTGAAGAAAAATCGTAAGTTGGTTCCTACTCGGTGGAGCATTACTGCTACTGATGATACCCTTGCTAAAGAAATGTTAAAAATTGTTAAATTTCGAGATAGTTTGGATCATACAAGAGTTTATTTTGGTGGTTATCTCGGAAACTATTACTTAGTTTTGTTCTTTCCTGGTGTTTGGAGCTATGAGCTGTTTGAGATGGGGGTTCCTTTTGGGGCAAATCCTTGGAGTAAATCTGGGAAATATTATGCTTATGATTCTGAAAGTTATGGTGGTCGTAAAAAATATGCTTTGGAAACTGCTGGTGGATATTATGCATGTAAATTGGGAATTGTTGAAAAATTAAATTCTTTGAAAAGGCAAAGTTCTGTTTTGGTTCTGAGGTTTATTACAGAAGAAGACAGGTTCCCCTTAGGTGTTTGGGTCTGTCGTGAGGCAACTAGAAAGTCTATGGAAAATAGTTTTATTGAATTTGAGGATAGAGAGTTAGCTTTAGTGTATGTGAAATCTTTAGCTAAGAAAAAGTTTGGTGTTGATATTTCTGAAGTTTTGAGTTCGAGTAAAGTCGTCAATGTAGTTAATACACAAAAAAGGATTAGTGAGTTTATTTAGGTTTTAATCTCTTTAGATGATTTTCTAAACCTTTGTAATCTTTTTTTCTGTTTAATAAACAAACTAAAACTACATTTGGTTCAATCACTACATAAATCAATCTCATTTCCTTCCCTTGTAGATTAAATCTTATTCTAAAAACCCTTGAATGTATCTTAGAATGTATTTTTTTGTACCTATATGGATTTTCTTTTAAAAGTCGTATTTTTTCTTGAATTAATTTTCTTGAGTTTTTATCTAATTTTTCAATTTGTTTTTTGAAAACGCCTAAAGATCTTACTGTATAACTCACGCTAGTAACACCTTATTTAGTTCTTCTTCAGAGATAATATCTTTTTTCTTTATAGATAATAAAATAAGTTCATCTATCAGTTCTATTTCTTCATTACTAAACGTTTCATCATATTCGTTTTTTTCGAAAACTTTTTCTCGGATACTTTCGGTAGCCAAATCTTGGATATTCCTAAATCCGAAATTTTCTACATGTCTTTGTGCTGCAGCAACTAAATTGTCGGGTAATTTTAGATTTATTTGTTTCATTTTCTTGGATATCTATAGATAGCTTTAGGTATTTAAATCTTTCTATTTATTACGTCCTATTTAGTAAGTTTTAAAAAGAAATTAAGTTTAATTGTTTTATGGCTTTGATTACATTAACTGAAATTTTGCATTTTGCAATTTTAACTTTAGTAGTAGGATATATTCTTAGTGGGATGTTTGTTAGCCGTGCAAAAACAATATATGATAGAATGCATCCAAAAAGATTTAAGTGGGCCGATCTTAAGTTTGCCATCATTGTTGCTGCTCCAGCAATTATTTTACATGAGTTGGCACATAAGTTTGTTGCAATGGCTTATGGTTTTGAAGCTACATTTCAGTTATTTCCTTTTGGTTTGGCTTTAGGATTATTTTTGAAGTTGATAGGTTCTCCTTTTTTGATAATTGCTCCAGGGTATGTTACTATTGATCCTGCTGCTTTTGCTAATCCCTTTGCTTATCGATTGATAGCTTTTGCTGGACCTGCTGTGAATTTGATTTTGTGGTTAGGTAGTTTATTTATTTTAAAAACTAGAAAATTAAATAGAACTCCATTTGCTGTTTTAAGTATGACTAAGTTTTTGAATATGTTATTGTTCTTCTTTAATATGATTCCATTTGGGCCATTTGATGGACAAAAAGTATTTTTTGGCCCCCCTAGTTAGAGTTTTATTTCTCTTCCAAGTAAAGTGTATAATGAATGGGCCTCTCTCATTTCAGTAACAGAATCCATAGTCTTAAGCCGGGTTTTGTAATCTATAATAGATTTGCGTAACTCTTTTGGTAATTGGTTTAAATAGATTGGATCTAAACTTTCTAGTTCTCCCCTCAAAACCGCTTTGCCGATTTCTGTAACTGCCAGTATTTTATCTATTGTTTTATATCTTGGAATTTGTGCTTGGGTTTCGCCCATGTTGCTTTTCACCCCTCGAATCCCAAAGTCGCAGCACAGATTCCTGCCGAAGCCATCAAGCTCAGAGCTGTCGTTGAACCCGCAGAACCAATTTTGTTTTGCAAATGCTTTTTCTTGATTATCAATATAATCTCGCCTTAGGATTCCAATCGGCATTTCTTCAATTCCTGCATCTTTTAAGAGATCCCCGTATGCTTGTGCTTGATCTCCAAAAGCAACTGTAGGTAGTTCTTCTTCTCCAAGTCTGTTTGTTGGTATTGGTTTTTGATTGTATGGAACTAGAACGCCCTTTTCTAGCACAAAATCTTGAGGTAGATAGAATTCATTGTTATCTCTATGTGCTTGAGTTGCTTCTCTTGCATGCTCTAATATTGGTGAGTTTGGAATGAATCTTGCTTTTTCTTCTCCTGGAACATAAACCCAGCTTTCCATTGTGTGGTTTCCTTGTGTTGAAACTTGATGATCTTTTCCTTGCTGAATTCTTAAATAAGCGTTTGTTCCTAGATCTATTGGCTCGAAACCATTTAATTCTAATTCTTCTAATGCTTCGTCAAATGGTTTTCTACTAACATGGGTTTTAATATCTAGTTTCATTTTTCTTGATTATTTCATGGATATTTTGGTTTATAAATCTTTCTATTTGTAACTATTTATAAGTAATTACTAATTAGGAATATACCTAATATCTGCTATAGAATTATATGGAATTCTTACTTCCCCCCATCGAACAATTTGTCTTTCTCCCTTTTCTTTAACACCAATTTGTAGACGCAATGTTAGTTCTGTTTTTCTTTTTTCTATTAAAATTCCGCCAGACTTGGGGCAATAATAGTCTTGTTTGTGCATTATATTAATTGTATCATTAGGATTAACAGCATCGAGAATTTTTAAAAGTCTAGAATCTAATCCTGTATACCTTTCCTCTAATGAAATTTTGTTCATTTTTAGGCAGCTGCTTCTGCTTTTTCTGGCTCTTCAATAACCTTTTCTGGAGCCTCTAAAAGCCCAAGTTCTTCTTTAATAATCTTTATTCTCTTAGAATTATCTACTTCTTTTAATATAGAATTACATTCTGTACAAGTAAAGTTGTTCTCTAGTGCCCTTTCAAATGCCATCCTTATACATCCTTTTTTACAAGTAAAATAGTTTGTCATGGTTTCTAGTTCTAATCTTTTCTTTAAATTGGATATTCTTTCTTGTTTCATCCTTGTAATCAATGTATGTGCTTGAATATTGCTAAAAGTCCAGTAATATATGTACCATCCCTTTTTCTTGTCTTTTTTACGCATTGAGCTAACTAAATTATTTTCTTGCAATAAATACATGGTTTTTCTTATTTGATTGATACTGATACCAAGTTTTTCTGCAATTAAGAATTCTGATATATTTTCACCATTTTCCAAGAGAAATCGGACTATTTCGACTGCTAGTTCTCCCCCAATTTGCAATGCAAGTTGGTCTATTTTCTCTTGCGTTAGCATTTTTATAGCTATATATCACCGATTTTTTTGGAATCACAGTATTATATTTTTACTAATAGGGTTTAAAAAGCTTTTGAATTTCGATTAAATTTTTTGAGTTGCCACATATCAATAGTAAGAAAACCTTTAATAAAGTAAAGAGAAAATTATGTATAGTGGAGGTGTTTTACTATGGGCTTATTCAAGCATAAAAATAAAAAAATTAACGATGATTTTGCCCAAGAGGTACCACAATTCAAACCTTTTTCTGATAAAGAGGATGTAGGGCTACCTGATTTACCAAGTTCAAACAGGGATAAAGAGATGTTTCCTTCGTATGAGAGGGAATTTAGTGGAATAAAGAAAGAAATACAAAAACCAGTGTTTACAATGCCTAAAGTTCATGCCCCTTTAAAGAAACAGGAAAATTTTAGACCGGCAGTTGAAAAAGCTTCTATTGTGGGGGATAAACCTATTTATGTTAAGATAGATCAGTATAAAGATGCAATGACTACTATTGATAGGATTAAAGAATTGTGTAATGAAGCAGACAAAAAATTAGGAGAAATTAGTAGATTAAGATCAAGTGAAGACAGAGAATTAGAAAAGTGGCAAGATGATGTAGATAATATTAAAGACAAACTTCTCCAAATTGATAAAAAACTTTTTGAGGTATAAATTTTGGTAAAGAAAAAGAAGAAAACCCAAACTAAGAAAAAAGAACCAATCTATGTAAAGATTGAAAATGCCTTATCTGTTAGAAAGCAAATTTTAGAGGCAGCAATCGAAGCAAGTAGTTTGCTAAAACGATTGGAAAGTTATAAACTTCTTAGAGAGATGAAACTTCAACAGATTAAAGATCTTAAAAAATTAATGAATAAAATCGATAAAGAGTTTAGTGGTTTTACTCGGGATTTACCAAAAATTAAATTAGAAGAAGAAATTGAAGAATTACAAGAAGAGGAAAAACCTGTAAAAGCAAAAGGTTTATCTGAAATTGATATAGAATTGGAGGAAATAAAAAGGAAACTTGCTCAACTTAGAGTTTAGTTAAACTTTTAAATTCCTTTTTTCTTTTTATTTTTATGAAAGCTAGTGATTTAAAGAAAAAATATATTGAATTTTTTAAGAGTAAGAATCACAAAGAGATTAGGAATGCCTCTCTTATTCCTGAAAATGATTCTACTGTCTTATTTACAACTGCTGGAATGCACCCATTAGTTCCTTATTTGCTTGGACAAAAACATCCATCTGGCAAAAGATTAGTTAATGCTCAAAAGTGTTTAAGAACTGGAGATATTGAAGAAGTGGGGGACAATATTCATTTAACTTTATTTGAGATGCTAGGTAATTGGTCTTTGGGAGATTATTGGAAAGAAGATGCTATTAAATTTAGTTTTGAGTTTTTAACTTCTAAAAAATATTTAGGATTTGATATTGATAGGTTAGCTGTTACAGTTTTCAAAGGAGATAAGGATTCATCTAAAGATTCTGAAAGTGCTAAAGTTTGGTTAGAGTTAGGAATTCCTGCTTCAAAGATTGCTTACTTAGGAAAGAAAGATAATTGGTGGGGACCTGCTGGTGAAACTGGTCCTTGTGGACCTGATACTGAAATGTTTTATTGGAATTCTTCTGTAAAAGTTCCTTCAAAATTTGATGTTAATGATTCTCGTTGGGTGGAGATTTGGAATGATGTTTTTATGCAGTATAATAAAGATAAAAGGGTTATATTAGTTGACGGTATGCATTGCCTTTATGACAAAAATTTTAAACTTAAGAAAGATTTATTGGAAGCTATAAATAATCTTAATACACACACAATGTTAGTAGTAAATGGATTTAGAGAAAAAGGACGTAAATTGGTTAAGAAAAATAGTTTAGGTCAAGATACAAACTGGGAAGCCTTTTCACTAGAGGAAGAGGGGATAAAAAAAGACAATCCCGAATATTTTAGAATTTTATTAAAGAGATTTAACCTATCCCCTGAAGAAGCTATTTATTTTGATCATGATAAAAAAAATGTAGAAACAGCAAAAAGATTAGGTATTCTTTCTAAACAATATACTAATACAATATCAATAAAAAAATTCATAAAAGATAACTTATGGGTATTCATTCAATTAAAACAAAAAAATGTTGATACTGGTTTTGGTTATGAAAGGGTTTTTTCAATTTTAGAAGGGGTTGAAAGTATTTATGAGAGTTCGTTGTTTAAACCTATTATTAAAAAAATAAAAGAGTTGTGTAAGACTTTTGATGAAAAAAGCATTAGAGTAATTGCTGATCATTTAAGAGCTGCTGTTTTTATTCTTAATGAGAGAATTGTTCCTTCTAATGTTGAACAAGGATATGTTTTGAGAAGATTAATTAGAATGGCTATTCGAAGAGGAAAATTAGTTGGTATTAGAGATGGTTTCTGTAGTAAAGTTGCTAAAGAAGTTATTAAAATAAATAAAAAAGATTATCCTTCGTTGGAGAAGCATAAAGAATTTATTCTTAAGGAGTTAGATTTGGAAGAGGAAAGATTTGATAAGATGATTACTTCTGGTTTAAAGGTTTTTGATAAATTAAGTAAGAATGGAAAAATTTCTGGTAAGGATACTTTTTTGTTGTTTCAAAGTTATGGTTTTCCTTTAGAGATGACTGTTGAGTTAGGAAATGAGAAAAAAATCACTGTTGATGAGAAAGGATATGAAAAAGAATTTAAAAAACATCAGAAATTGAGTAGAACTGTTGCTAAGGGGAAGTTTGCTTCTGGATTAGCTGATAAATCTTTAGAAACTGTTAAATTACATACTGTCGCACACCTTTTATTGGCTGCCTTGAATAAAGTTTTAAAAGTCGATATTATGCAAAAAGGTTCTAATATTAATGTTGAAAGATTAAGATTTGATTTTAATTTTGATAGGAAGTTGACAGATGAAGAAGTTTCTGAAGTTGAAGAATTAGTTAATTCTAAGATTTCTCAAGGTATTGATGTTAAATGTTCTGAAATGAGTGTTTCCGAGGCTAAGAAAATTGGGGCACATGGAGAATTTGAAAGTAAATATGGAGAGAAAGTTTATGTTTATTCTATTGGTGGTTTTTCTAAAGAAATTTGTTCTGGCCCACATGTTAAGAATACTTCTGAACTAGGTAAGTTTAAAATTATTAAGCAGAAATCTGTTGGTTCTGGTGTTAGACGTATTAAAGCGGTTTTAGTATGATTGTTGTTGTTAATTTCTCTTCACCTTTCTTAACATTGCTTTTGTTCCTCTTTTTCTTAATTTCATTATCTCTTTTTTCATATCTTCAATTTCTTTATTAGAAAGGTTTTTCCATATTCCTGCAAATTCCATGATATCTTTCTTTGTCATTTTTATTTCTGATTTAGATCTTATATGAAACTTTCATCATTGAAATTGTTTTTATAATTATATAGTTTTTACGGTTTTGCTATTTTCCATAGGGAATTAAAGAATGAATTAAAGGAATTAGCGGTTTGTTTTGAAATTATATGTATGCATGTAAATTCTTCTTCATAAGAAAAAATAAAACTATGATTTCCGATTATCATTATTGCAGAAGGGCTTAATGTTTCTAAACTTTTTGTTGTTGTGAACTTCATTTTTTTAAATTCTTTCCAATAAGTGGTATTTCTATCTGAGAATAAAGCCCTCACTTCTCTTCTTAATTTTATTCTTTTTTTATGCCATCTTAACCAGAACGCATTAAATTTTCTATTTTTAGAAGATCTTATTCCCATTATTTTAATTTCATCTCTTGTATTTTCTAAAATTTCATGCATTATTGGTTCTATTCCCCTAAATCCTCTAATTAAATAGACATTCTCAAGGATTTCTGGTTTTTTTATTTTTTGTAGATCTGGTATTATTTTTTCTAGTTTTTTTGTTTTAGTTATTATATCTTGTTCTTTATCTTTCATGTAATCTAGGATTGTTTTTGGTTCAGAAGCTATGAATTGTTTTACTCCATTTTCTGTAACTGTTTCTACTAATCCTTTATTTGTTAATTTTTCTAATATTTCATATATTTTTCCGCTTGAGATTTTAGCTTCTTTTATTATATTTCCTGACTGAGACTTTCCTATCTTTAATAGGGCCAAATATACTTTTGCTTCGCTGTTTGTTAGTCCTGCTTCGGTTAGTAGATTTTCATACATATTACCCCCTACTAAGGAGGATGTAATATTTAAATATAACTGTTTTTAATAACTATTATAAGGTGGTGATTGAAGAGAAAAATGGTGGGAGGAAATAAAATGGAAAGAACAACAATTAATACAAGGGGGTTAGAAGAGAATTTTCCAGAGTACAGGTTTAATGTGGGTGAAGTTTTAGCACCTAATCGAGATAAGTATTTGGCTGTTCGTGTAGCGCATGCAGCACCTGAACTTGCATATGATAAGGTTGGATCTGTAATACAAGTTCGTGAACCTCGGGGTTGTTTTGGTTTAATCCCAGGAAGAATAATCACAACTGCATCTCGTATAGAAGGTACAACTGAAATCCACTTTGCCCCAGAATGTGAAGATAGGAAATTGAGAGAAGAATTGGCTAGTTTATTGGTGGCATAGAATGGATTCTTGATATCTGGGGGATAACAAAATAAGAATATTTATAAATTGTTGTTTTAGTTTTATAAACAATGAAACAAAGATATTATGTTAAATCCTTTGAAGAAGATTTTTCTACAAAATCACTTAGAGGTAAAAGAAAAGTTACTTTTCAAACCTTAGCTAATATTATGAAAACAAAAACTATTAGACCTAACACCAAAAGCTTTGGTAGAGAAAAGAGATTAAGTACAACAATTATTCATAAAAACTATCCCAAAACTTATCGCCCACAAGGAATTATATTCCAAACAAAAACTAAGCCAAATCATTGTTTGCCCTTCGATTT
>JAIOSD010000048.1 GCA_021107835.1 archaeon | reverse complement strand
TTATTCTATTTTATATACTTTAGAGTCTAGTGGATTGTATGAGTTCTTTTTGCCTTTCTTGTTAATTTTTGTTGTGCTCTTTGCTATTTTGGAGAAAACTTATATTTTTGGTGGAGGTTCTAGTGATGGTCCAAAAACAAATATTAATGTTGTAGTTTCTCTTATAATTGCTGCGTTATTAGTTGTGCAAACAGATTTGGTTATGTTTATGAATATGTATTTGTCTAGGATGGCGTTCTTTATTGTGGCAGGTATCATGTTTATGTTGGTTGTTGCTATGTTTGCTGGAACAAAAGGAAATAGTAAATTTGAAGGATTTGGTATTGGTGCAGGGGTTATTTTAGCTATTGTTGCTTTGTTGTGGTCTTTGTCTTCTAGTACTTATGGAGCATCATTTCCTTATTGGTTTTATTTGAGTGAATCTGTTATATCTGCACTATTATTGGTAGGTGTTCTTGTTTTGGTTATTGCTTTAGTTGCTGCAGGAAACAATAAGGATAATAAGGGTATAACTCTGAAAGGTTTGAGGGGTTAATTTTAATGGCAACTTTTTGGGATACAGGGGTTTTGGAATACTTCACACCAGTTTTGGTGTTTATTTTAATTTTTGTAGTTATTTTTGCGATTTTACAGAAATCTAAAATTCTTGGGGGGTATCAGAAAGCTGATTTTGTTATTTCTCTGATGGTTGCTTTATTGGCTTTGGTTTCTGAAAGTACTGTTAAATTTGTTGCTGTAGTTTCTACTTGGTATGTTTTGTTGATAGTTGCTTTTATTTTGATTATGTTGGCTTTGTATACTTCTGGTGCAACTCCTGGAGATGGGATTTTTGAACTTGATGTGCCATATCAGATTGTGTTTTACCTTGCTTTGACTATTCTTGTTGTGGCAATTTCTAATGTTTTTGGGCCTGTGTTTACACCTTACTCTGCAGGAGCAGATCCTGGTTGGTGGGCTTTGAGAACTATTTTCCATCCTAATGTTTTGGGGGTTTTATTAATAATGTTAATTGCAGTTGTTCTTATTGGAAAAGTTGTTAAAGAAACGAAGTGATTATAGATAATCGTTGTTAGTTGTGTCTGGGTGTAGCGGAGACTGAGAGTTAGTGCAACGTTCCGATGGAAAATTTTAGAGTTTCCTTGGGTGTAGTCAATCATTAATTTTATATAATACAAGCTAGTTATCTAAGTTATGAGCAATGATAAAGAAATGTTTGAAAAAATATATGAAGGAGTAGCCGTCTGGACAGAATTTGGACCACCTAAAGAATTAAGGGACTTAGTTGAAAGTGGAGAGATTAAACCATGTAATGTTCTTGATGTTGGATGTGGCGAAGGTTTCTATGCGATTTATTTGGCTTCAAAAGGTTTTGATGTTACAGGTATAGATATTTCAGAAAATGCCATTAAACTAGCAAAAGAAAATGCCACGAAACAGGGTGTAAAAATCAAATTTATGGCTCTTGATGTTGATGATTTAGATATAATAAATGATAAATTTGATTTTGTATTCGAGTGGGCAATTTTGCACCATATAATACCTGAACAAAGAAATAAATATTTAGAGAATATTAAAAGGATTTTGAATAAAAAAGGAAAATATTTATCAATTTGTTTCAATAATCAAAATCCTGATTTTGGAGCGAAGGGTAAAGATTTAAGGATAATTCCTGAAGGTGCAAAAATGCCTGCTGGAACAAAATTATATTATTCATCTTTTGATGAGATGAAAGAATTATTTGAGTCGTATTTTCGTATAATTGAAGCTAAATTGATTACTATGGTTGCTGGAAAAAAAGAACATATTGGAAACTATTTCTTTATGGAAAAACTATAAGGTACCTTAAGAAATTAGACATAAGAAAGGTTATATTCAATGAGTTTTGTGGGTGACTAAACTTTTTAGTCTTTATTTTTTTATCTTTTGAGTTACTTTTTCCAAGTCTTTAACACTTCTTGTTAGAGGTTCTAGAATTTTTTCAAATACTTTTTCCATTGCTTTCATTTCTGCGTTTAAGTCAGTTATTCCAGCACTATATTCTGTTACTTTACCTAGCACAGCTTTTTGCAAATTTTCAAATCTAGATTGTGTTCTTAATATTTCTTGTTTTACGCCAGATAAATCTGTTTCTACTTTTTCTTTCCATAACCTTAAATCGCCAACGTTTTTAACCATGTCTTCCCATTTTTCTGAAACTACTGATTCTGCTATTTGTTCTACCATTTCGTAGTTTGCTCTTCCAGCTGGTTCTGGAGCAAACGTCGGTATATTTGATTGTAAAGGGGCTTCTTGTTGAGGAGAATATTCTTGTTTTGGGATTTCTTGGGTAGCTTGTGCTGGAGAAGGCACTTCATCTGGATTAATTTCTCCTTTTACAGTTGCTTGGTCTAATGCACTTGATATTTCCTGATTTCCAAAATTTTCTTTTCTTAGGGTGTTTGGAATGTCTTGATTTGTTCTTCCGCCTCTTTTGAGATCTAAAACTCTTTGTATAGGGGAATCTCTATTTTCTTTTTCGTTTAGTTGCATTTTTTGTCCTCTTTTTTTTCATAATTTCTAAGACTTCTTTTTCAGTTACGAAGTTTAATGGATTCCACATGTTAATATATTTTTCTAAAATTTTTAATTGGTCTTTTCTTGCGAAAAAAGACATTTCCTTTACAACATTTTTTGTTGTTTCTTTCATTGTTTCTAGTGTTTCTTTTATTTCTTTCAGGTCTTCATTTATTGTTCTTAGCTCTGTACTTAGTGTTTTGTAGTGATCTATCATATTTTGATTTATAAGTAACATACGCTCTCTTGTTAGGTTATATTTTCCTTCTAGAATTCTTACACGAGTATTTATTTCATTCATTGGGCTGTATTGCGCCTGTATTTGTTGTGTTGGATTCATTTTAAAACGAAAACTATTTAATCAGATTAATATAGCTTTTATTAGATACTATAATAAACTTTATGTTGTTAAAGGGGAGTGGTGATATGACAATTTCTCAAAAAAAATTGAAACCTGGAGAGTATGAGCTAGTAGAAGAAGGCGAAGAGCATATAATGAGGGTTAATTTTTTTGGACTATCTTATCCACCTTCTATTGAAGATAATGGTATTTGTATGGCAAGTATTATTGATAAATTAATTGAGAGTCCAGGTGTTAATCGGATTGTACTATCTTTTGATAGAAACTATCAATATGATAGTGAACAGACTGCAATGTTAAGGGAGATTGCGAATATTTATATTTTTTTAACTAAACAAAAAAGGATTTTAAGTTTGTATTCTGTTGGGGCAGATCCTTATTTATCTACTGCGGTTTCTAAGCGGTTTGCTAATATACAGTATGTTGTTACAAATTTACTTAGAACAGATCCTCTTGGAGCTTATGTTGAGCTTAAAAGGCTGGTGCGAGAAGAAAAAATAAAACTTAAAAGTGGAAAATTGTCAGAAGATGTAACCCAAGTAAATGTTTATTTGAAGACGTTGGAGGAAATGCTTGAATTATTAGAAAAAACAAAGTTAATTTTACTTGCTAAATCTGATTTAGATGGTTATGCTATTGGGGAAAGAACTCTCTATACTAATTTTTTCAGACCCATTATAACTCCAAATTTTATACATACTCGGTTAATGGCTGAACCACCCATTAATGCAAATGAAATAGATAGTTATCTTGTTGGAGAAGATATTGGTGTTATGATTTTTCAAGTGGATGATGATATAAAGAACAGGTATCACATTACCCCTCCTGAATTTGGACTTAGTGAGGATAAATTAAGTTTGTTGGATCTTGCTAAATCTGTTCTTTCTGAACACGAACCTGTTGCTGAAGAATTTACTGATCCTGAAAGAATGAGGGAAACTTTTTTTAATATTGGAAGAGATTTAATTAGTGAGTTGGCTGAGCGACAGCAAATGAATATTTCTTTTGAGGAAATAAAAAAATTGGCTGCTATTTTGGTTAGATATACTGTTGGATTTGGGTTGTTAGAAGTTTTATTAAGAGATGATAAGATACAAGATATTGTTGTTAATGGTCCTATTGGGGAGGCACCTATTTATATTGTACATCAAGATTATGGAGAATGTTCAACTAATATTATTCCCAGTAAAGCAGATGGTGAAGGTTGGGCAACTAAATTTAGAATGATTTCTGGAAGACCTTTAGATGAAGCAAATCCTATTTTAGACACTGAGTTAGTAATTCCTGGTGCAAGAGCAAGAGTTGCAATTATTTCTAGTCCTTTAAATCCTGTTGGATTGGGATATGCATTCAGGAGACATAGAGACAAACCTTGGACCTTGCCTTTATTTATTGATAATAAAATGATAAGCTCACTTGGTGCTGCCCTTTTGAGTTTTTTAATTGATGGGGGAAGAACGATGTTGGTTGCAGGTACTAGAAGTAGTGGGAAAACTTCTTTGCTTGGCTCTTGTATGGTTGAGATTATGAGAAAATACAGATTAATTACGGTTGAAGACACTTTAGAATTACCAGTTAGGTCATTAAGACATTTAGGATACAATATACAACCTTTGAAAGTTAGATCTGCTTTATCTGAAGGTGGGACTGAATTAGCTGCAGAGGAAGGGATAAGGGCTAGTTTGAGGTTGGGCGATAGTAGTTTGATTGTTGGAGAGGTTAGAAGTAAACAAGCTTTGGCTCTTTATGAGGCAATGAGGATTGGTGCTTTAGCAAATGTTGTTGCAGGTACTATTCATGGTGGAAGCCCTTATTCTGTTTTTGATAGGGTGGTTAATGATTTAGGAGTTCCGAGAACTAGTTTTAAGGCGACTGATATAATTGTTGTTGCTAATCCAATAAAAACACCAGATGGTTTGAAGAGTGTTAGAAGAGTTTTAAGTATTACTGAAGTAAGGAAGGAATGGGAAGAAGATCCTTTGCGTGAAGGGGGGGTTGTTGATTTAATGGTTTATAATCCTGAGACTGATTTGTTGGAACCTACAGATAATTTGTTAAATGGTGATTCTGAAGTTATAAAACAAATAGCTGGAAATGTAAAAGAATGGGCTGGGAATTGGGATGCTGTTTGGGAAAATATTATGGTTAGAAAGGAGATAAAAGAAGAGTTAGTTAAAAATGCTAATGAACTTAAAAGAAAAGATTTATTAGAAGCTTCTTTTGTACTTGCTTCAAATGATGCTTTTCATAAAATCTCTGATGAGGTGCTTAGTAAAACGGGAGAACTAGATAATAAAAAAATCTTATTTAGATGGAAAGATTGGTTGAAAAAAGAAATTAAAAGGAGTGTATAGATGCCTATATCTAATAAAGAAATCCAAGATATCTTAAACAAATACAAAGCAAAACTGGATAAAAGAGTTACTTTGGATGAAGTTGAAGAATATCAACCGGATCCAGAGTTTTCTAAAGAATATTCCAAATTTAGAGAAGAAGCACTTGGTAAGGGGTTTACTAGATATGAGAAGTTATGTAATTTTTCTGAAAGTATTGTGAAAGTAAATCCTTCTGATAAAGATATTGAAAAAATAGAAAAAAGTATTGATATTTCTCATTTAGCTATAACTCCTGTTGGCGCTGCCAGCTTTGCCATTTTGGTTTCTACTTTATTGGTTTTGATTGGTTTGGTTATTGGAGGGGTTTCTTATTTTCTTACAGATAGGTTTGGGATAGTTTTTGTAGCTCTTCTTTTGATTTTGGTTTCTGTGTTGCTTATTGGTCCTTTGACTAGATTGCCGAATTATATTGCTGGTAGGTGGAGATTAGATGCAAGCAATCAAATGGTGCTTTGTATTCTTTACATTGTTATTTATATGAGGCATACTTCTAACTTAGAGAATGCTATTAAGTTCGCTTCTGATCATTTAAGTGGTTCTTTGTCTTTGGATTTGAGAAAGATTTTTTGGGATGTTCAGACTAGCAAATATTCAACATTAAAAGAATCTTTAGAGAGTTATCTTGGTAAGTGGAGGGAGCATAATTTAGAATTTGTTAATTCTTTTCACCTTATTGAAAGTAGTTTGTATGAACCCAGTGAAGGAAGAAGAACAGAATTATTAGATAAATCTCTAAAAACTATTTTGGATGGAATTTATGAAAAGATGTTGCATTATGCACATGATTTGAAAAATCCTATTACTATGTTGCACATGCTTGGTGTAATCTTACCTATTTTAGGGTTGGTTATGTTTCCTTTAATTGGGGTGTTTTTGGGTTCTGTTAAGTGGTATCACTTAGCTATATTATATAATGTTTTGTTGCCTTTACTTGTTTATAGTGTTGGAGTTAATATTTTAAACAAACGTCCTGGAAGTTATGGACAAGTTAAAGTGCCCTTTAAGTCTAAGAAAGGGGTGGCTTTTACTGCAATTATAATCTCCTTATTCTTTTTGATTATAGGGGCTAGCCCATTTATTCTTCATGAAATAAATCCTGGTTTTGATATTACTTTTTGGTCAAATTCTGATGGATCTGGTGGCGAAAAGTTTTTAGACTTTGAATGTAATAATTCTGGTTGTGTTGGGCCTTTTGGTTTGGGTGCTTTGTTAATTGGTTTATTTATTCCGCTTGGGTTTGCTATTTCACTTTGGATGTATTTTAACTCTAAAACTAAAAAAGCTATGAAACTTAGAAAAGAAACTAAAAGATTAGAGAGTGAGTTTGCTACTGCATTATTCCAACTTGGGACTCGTATTGGGGATGGAATCCCTTCTGAATTAGCATTTAAAGATGTTGCTAAAACGATGAGTGGTACTCCTGCAGGGAAATTTTTTGGAAAAGTTCATTTGAATTTGGTTAAAGGGGGGATGAGTTTAAAAGAGGCTATTTTTAATCCTGAAAATGGTGCTTATTTAGATTATCCGAGCCCTTTAGTTCAGAGTTCTATGGAAGTTTTATTAGAAAGTTCTAGAAAAGGTCCAAAGATCGTGGCACAATCTTTAACTAGTATTTCTCAATATGTGGGTAATGTTCACAAAGTTAATGAAAGGTTAAAAGATTTATTAGCTGAAATTATCTCTAGTATGCAGAGCCAGATTAAATTTATGGCTCCTGTTATTTCTGGCATTGTTGTAGGTATTTCTAGTATGATTGTAGGGGTGATTTCTAAGTTGAGTAATTTGTTAGATCAAGTAAATGCAGGAGATGTTTCTGCTGGTTTTGATGTAAGTACTGTAGCTGATATGTTTTCTAAAACAGATGCTATTCCAGGATATTGGTTTCAGGTTGTTGTAGGGGTTTATGTAATCCAGATAATATATATTTTAAGTGTGTTGGTGAATGGTATTGAGTTTGGAGTGGATAAATTAAATGAGCAAAATAGTGCAGGAAAGAATATTCTGAAGGGGACTCTAATATATCTAGCGATTGCTTTGATTGGTATTTTGTTGTTCAATTATATTGCTTCGCAGGTTTTGACAACTAGTTCCAATATGATTTGATAAGGAAATCTTTATATATATTTTAATTTATTTTAATTGTATGAAAGGTGGTAGTATGACCCTTACTGAGATTATTGTTTTAGTTTTAATAATTGTAACTATCTATCTTTTTTATAGTGCTGTTACTGGGGGGCTTGGTTTTCTTGGATAAGAAAGGAATGACTATGTGGACTATCGTTGGATTGTTAATAGTTCTTATTTCTGGGGTTGTTTTATTATGGGTTACTGGTGCATTTGCTAATCTTGGAAGTGATTCTTTAGATAGAGAAGCTTGTAGAAATAGTGTGTTGTTACGGGCTCAAACTAAAATACTTGGAAATTCCCCTTTTGGAATGGATTTTGATTGTGAGACTAATTTGGTTGAAATAGATTCTAAAGATGAAGATGAAATTTATGAAACTATTGCAGGAGAAATGTATGATTGTTGGTATCAATTTGCTGAGGGAGAAAAGGATTTTATGCCTGATTGGGATTTATGGAAAGGGGACAATTGGTGTTTTGTTTGTTCTAGGATAGATTTTTCAGAGGATATAAAAAAAGAGATTAATAATATTCCTTTAAGTGACTTTAATGATTTTTTGGCTACTGAGAGAATTCCTTTAGGATCTAAGAGAACTTTTTATGAATATTTTTACAAAGTTGATAGCTCTGGTTATATGGGCTATTCTACTGATTCTAGTGTTGATTTGAATGATTCTCTTTATGTTGTCTTTTTTGCAGATAAGAGGGCAGATCTTTGGAAAAACTTTTGGGAAACTCCAGATACTACAGAAATTGTTTTAGGTGTTGGAAGTTGTGTTGGTGGTGCGTATATTGGTGGTGCGATTGGTTCTGTTGTTCTTCCTGTTGCTGGAACTGCCGTTGGAGGAGTTATTGGGTGTGCAGGCGGACTAATTATAGATGTTTTTGCAGAAACTCTTGCTAGGAAAACAGATTATGTTTCTTATCTTTATGTTGGTAGTGCTGAAGAAGTTGCGGGGGCTTGTCATCAATGAAAAAAGGAGAAATAGTTTGGAATAAACTAGGTACGTGGTTAATAATTTTAATTTTATTAATTGCAGTTTTATTGATAATTTTTAAACAAAAAGAGCAGTTAGTTGAGTTGTTGGATACAATAAAAAATGTTTTGAGGTTTGGTGGATGAAATCTTTAAATAAGAAAGGGGGTATTGGGCGGTGGCTTCTTCCTGCTTTTTTAGTTTTGATGGTTATTTTTGGGATAGTTGCTTTTCAAGACAAATCTTTTGCTGCCCTTGCAAATGGTCTTTTTGGATGGAGTCTTGGTTTAGAAGCTCCAGGGGATGATGAAGCAAAAGATAATTTTGATAGCGGATTTATTAGTTCTTTAATTGATTGTAAGACTAGTACTTCTGTTGGATGTTTTTGTGATACTTCTGATACTTTTTCTTTTCCCAATCAATATGAATTGGTTTTTTCTTTGGATGGATCTCGTACTAAAGTAAGATTGTTGAATAATCTTGGGGGAATTGTTTCTGAAAAAGTTATTACTGGAATAATACCCTGTAGTGTTGATGAGCTAGGTGGTATACAAGACTTGTCTAAGATTGCAAAGGATTCTAAAGTTTCAATAGTTATAGGTTCTTCTAGCTTTATGAATTATGAATCTCTTTCTGGAGAGGAAATTTCTTATCCAGTTAATGGAAATAATTTAATCTTAAAAAGGGATAAAGGGTCTTTTTGTATAGTGGATTCTGGTTTTCCTACTAAACCTGTTTGTGGATAACCAAAAAGTTTAAATAAACATTTTATAGATTAATAAAGAGGTGATTTGATGATGGATAATAAAAAAGGACAAAATCTTTCTGTTAATACTATTATCATTACTATCCTTGCAATCTTTGTTTTAGTCATATTAGTTGTTGCTTTAACTGGAGGTACTGGGCAATTTGCAGACTGGTGGAATAAGGTTTGGGGATCTAGTGCTATAGATACTCAAGGGGCAGTTTTGCAATGTAATGGTTATTGTCAAGCTTATGAAGTATCTGGTGATGAGAATTTTAGAGATAGGTATTGTCATGCTTCATTTGAAGTAGATCTTGATAATGATCGAAAGGCAGACGTTACTTTATACTGTACTGAAATGCCTGCAGCCGCTTGTTCAGCAATACAATGCTAACTTCTCTTTTTTTTTATTTGAAATGTAAAAAAGGGCAGGGATTATCTATTCAGACTATTATTGGTCTTATTATTTTTATAATAGTTCTTTTTGTAATTATAGCTATTTTTAGTAGTCAGTCTAACACTGTTTTTGATGCTGTAAAACAACTTTTAGGGTTGGCTAGTGAAGCTGCCCCTACAAATCTTACGGATGTGATGAATAATGGGTAAGATGACTACTAGTGCTTTAATTGGTATTATTGCGGGAGCGATTGTTATTATTTTTATTTTAATTCCTGCGAGTGAGGTGTTGTGGTCTATGTTTTCTAGTGATTTTGATGCTGGAACAAGGGAGTCTTTTGATATGCTTGATGGGACTGTTTTGTACCTAGAAACGGGGGGGGAAACTACATATCTTATTTATATGAATAAGGATCAAATGTTGGTTGCTTTTGATAAGGCGGCTAATGAAGGTTCTGGAGTATATGAACGTCCTCCTGAGTGTTTTAATAAAGCTTGTTTAATAGTTTGTAGAAATGATGGTGCTCCTGAATCTTGTTTGAATTCTAGGTTTATTGCTACATATGATTTTGAAGGGTTTATTCCAACTAATATGGATTCAGGGATTGTTAGTATAGGACAAAAAGAATATGTTCCCTTACAACTTAAATGGGTTGGCTCTAAATTGAGTATAACTGAATAGGAAAAGTAATATAGATAAAGTTATAAATATATTTAAATTTCTTTTTTTATGGGATCTATTTGTCTACTATTGGGCGAGGAGCAGGAAGTTCTCTATCATGGAAGTGAGATTGGAGAGGCGATGGGGTTTGTTAAGGAAACAAGTGGGACAACATGGCTTAGGCAGTTTAACCGGGTAACTGATTCATTGCTTTCCGTTAACGAGGTTAAGTATTTTAATGGAGTCCCAATTAGTGCGGGGTTATCTTATGTTACCCGAAGCGAAATTGAAGGGATGGTTCAAGTATTGGATAGCCAGAGAGATTAACACTAAATAAACATTACAAAAGTAATATAAACAATAAATGTTAGAATTATTCTATGTCAGATAGCTCTAATGATCCTCGGCTTTTTTTAGGGGCAGCTTATGGTTTTATTGTAGTAGTAGTTTTCCTTAGTATGTGGTTTTTTATGGAAAAGGTTGCAGATGGAACTGGATTTGAAGAACGCTTAATTGCTAATGATTTGAAACTGGGTGCTGATTTGATTTTGGGTTTTGATGGGGAAGTTGATTTGGTTTATGAAATTAATTCTGATGAACATCGGTTTGATAGTTCTTTTGAGTCTCCTTGTGTCTTTAGTGTGGTTTTAGATGATACCCCCATTTACTCTGGAAATAGAATAAGTTGTGTTGCTAATTCAAATATAGAAACGGTATCTTTGGCTTTGGGAGATTATTCTAAGTTGGTTTTTGAAAAGACTCAAGATAAATTTTTTGTGAGGGGTGTGGTTGTTGGAGATGCCTTTTATCCGGGAGGGGGAAAGTCTGGTGGGGCAGGAGTTAGTGGAAAATGGTAAATAAAAAAGGATACATTCTCCAAAAGCTTCAGGTAAAACAAATCTTTTATATTTTTTTTATAATTATTGTTGCGTTATCTTTTAGTGTGAGTTTTACACAAAGTGTTCATAGGGAAGTTAAGACTAGTGAACTTGAACAGAAAATAGCGGTTTATAGGTTGTTTTCTTCTGATGATTGTTTAGGCTCTTCTGGTGTGATTAATATTGGAAAATTTTATGATGAAAATCTTGAAAATTGTTTTGATGTTCCTGATAATGAAAGGGTTGGTGTTGAGTTAAAGTTAAGTGGTTTAGATGGTGTTGAAATTGGTGTTTCTGAAATAAATAAATGGATGGTTGCTCAGAAAGTTACTTGTGGTATGAAGGGGAGTTTTTATGATTGTTTTTCTACTAGGAAATATGTTTTGATAGAAGATGGTGGAGAAATTAAACAAGGGATTTTAGATATTTTGGTGGTGACTGATGTTAAATAAAAGAGGAAGTTTGGATTTGGCAGAAGCTTTTGGAGTTTTCTTAGTGTTTGCTTTTTTACTTTTAATTTTTTTAGTATTTATTATTCCTGGTGTTACTAAAGATAAAGATGAAGAAATTGCTGTTAAAGAGGCTCTCTATGCAAAAGAGAATATTTTTGTATTGAACAATTATTTGAATACACCTGTTGAGGTTGGTGATGTTTCTGACTTAATTAATCTTTTTTTAGTTGATTCTTCTTATGAAGATAAATTAGTGAGTGTTACTAATAATCTTTTTAGTGCAGTTTATGGGGATTGTTATTATCTAGATCTTGGTAATTTAGAATTTGGTTCTGGAAACAATGGTAAAAGTATTTGTATCCCTTATCCGGGTAAAGATGATTTAATTCAAATTTGTTTGGATATTTCTGAATATGAAGAGAAAGGGGTGGAAAAATGTCTTTAAATAAAAAAGGAGAGATGTTGGTCCACTTTGTTTTAGTTTTTGTAGTTTTATCCTTTGGTTTATCTTTAGTTTTATTTACTCAAGCTATGGAAAATCAAAAAGGATATGTGGGTGAGATGCAGTTAGATCTTATTCAGTTATCCTTTGATGGGGAAAAAGATTTGATTTATGATAAACAGGTTTTGAAACAAGGCTTTTCTGATTTGATTGTTGAATTTGGTAATTTTGGGGGTAATTTTGAAGGGGATAGTACTGATGATGGATATGTTTATTTTGTTAGGGGCGATGTAGATTGTTATCCTAATATTGGTAGTTTAGAGAGTAGTTTTATTTCTCTTTTGAATGCTAGAATGGATTTCTTTGGAGGGTATGAAACTGATTTAATTTTTGAAAAAGGTGGAATGGTTGTAGATTTAGATTCTGTTGAAGAGTATGTTGTTGATAGAGATGGTTATGAGATAAAACATAGGCCTATGGGTAATATTAATGTTTTTTATGATTATGATTTTAATTCTTTTTTAGAAAATGTAGATGAACTTAAAAGTGTGGTAGATCTTTGTGGGGCAGATAAAGGATGTTGGGATAATAATGCAAAATTCTATTTTGAGGAGAACAATAATCTATTTAAAGTAGAGATGGTTTCCGATAGTATAACAGACGTCTTTGGGGAAAAAGAGGTGGTTCTGAAGGCGGCTGTTGACTTTAAGGAGTTGAATCCTTTGGTTGGAGATACATTTCAATGTTTGGTTTAAAATACGAAGATATTGTTGAAAAAATTCTGAAAGAGAAAGAGATTTCTAAAGAAGATTTGGATGAGAAAATCAATGAGAAAATTTCTCAGTTATCTGATTTAATTAGTAAAGAAGGTGCTGCGCAAATAGTTGCTAATCAGTTAGGTGTTAAAATGAGTGAAGATTTAACTGGTAAACGCTTAAAGATTAAAGAAATTCCTAAGGGTGTTGGTTCTGTTAATGCAGTGGGTAAGGTTTTGCAAATGTATGGTGTTAGAGAGTTTAATAAGAACGGTCGTAGTGGTAAGGTTGCTAATATTGTTATTGGAGATGAAACTGCTACTATTCGTGTTGTTATGTGGGATGAGAAGTTGATATCTGAGATTGAAGAAGGAAATCTTAATGAAGGAGATATTTTGAAAGTTCGTAATGCTTATTCTAGAGTTAATAATGGTTATAATGAGTTACATTTGGGTAATAAGGCTCAGATGGAAATAAATCCTAAAGGTGAGAAAATTGGTGAGGTTCAGAATCAAGTGCTTGAAAGGCCTAGTGCTGAAGTTTGTAAGATTTGTGAGTTAAAAGAGGGTATGTTTGCTGAGTTACAAGGCACTGTTGTGCAACTATTTGAACCTAGACATTATTTGGCTTGTCCTGAGTGTAATCGTAAAGTTCTTCCTGATGGGTCTTGTAAGACTCATGGTGCTGTTAGTGCCAGAAAATCTTCTATTGTGAATATTTTCTTTGACGATGGTAGCAATAATATTCGCGTTGTGTGTTTTTCTAATCAAGCTGAGCAGTTACTTGGTTGTAAAAATGATAAAATAGCTGAGGCTAGTTCTGAGATATTTGAGGGATTTAAGAAGGAGGTTCTTGGTAAGCAATTAAGTATTAGTGGTAGAGTTACTAAAAATACTATGTTTGATCGGTTAGAGTTTACTAGTTCTGATATTAAGGCTTTGGATCCTGCTAAGATGATTGAAATTTGTGATTAGAAATTATTATAAAAGGGTTTAATTGTTTGTATATTTATGGAAAAAGTAATTTTAATTGGGGGGGCTCCAACTGTAGGGAAAAGTTATGTTGCTAGAAAAATTGCAGAAGAGCTTAAGTTGCCTTGGATTTCTACGGATACTATTAGATTACAGATGAGAAAAATTGTTAGAAAAAAAGATTTTCCAAGATTGTTTGATATTGAAGGCGCCACTCCTGATATGGCGGTTGAATTTCTTTCAAAAAGATCTGCTAAACAAATTGTAAAATTTCAGAATGATGAAAGTGTTGATGTTTGGAAAGGGGTTAAAGCTTTAATAGAGACTGATTATGTATGGAAATCCTTTATTGTGGAAGGCGTAGCCATTTTGCCTAAATTAATAAAGAATTTGTCGATACCTGGTAAAGAAGTTAAGATTCTTTTTCTTTTAGAAGATGATATTGAACGTATTCGTGAAATTGTTTTCACAAGAGGTTTATGGAGTGATGCGGATAAGTATCCTGATTCGGTTAAAGAAAAAGAGATTGAATGGGTGGTAGAATTTAATAAATATATTTTAAGAGAGGCAAAAAAGTATGGATTTCCAGTAGTTAAGATTGGGGATCGTAAAAAACATATTGATGAAATAAAAAGATTAATAAAATAAGTTAAAATGATTGAAGTTTTATAGAGCAGTCTGATTTTCGTATTTTATGCCATATATTTTTTCTTCAATGTATTGGATTGCTTCATTTCCTTCTCCCCAAACTTTTTCGTAATGTCTTTCTAAAATTAATTCTGCTTCTAGGCATATCTGGATAACTTCTTTTCTTTCCTTTTTGTCCATTTTATTACTTACTTAATTGGGATAATCTTGTTTAAATACACTTATATGTTACGTCATAATTATTTTAATATACTTGTATTTCCAGTTTTAGTCTTATGATGTTCAAAACCCATTTAATGTTTGGTATTTTACTTAGCATATTTTTTGCTAAAGCTTTTGCTGTTGAACATATATTTTTATTTGTTTTAGTTGGTGCTTTCTTTGCTATTTTTCCAGATATTGATTTTCATAAAAGTAAGATTGGACAGAAAACTAAACCTTTTTCTTGGATGATTAATTTCTTTTTAGGGCATAGAGGTTTAATACATAGTTTGTTGTTAGCTTTTGCTTTTTTTCTTTTGTTTGTAGTTCTTTTTGGAGAGACTTATGGGGCAGCTGTTCTTATTGGGTATTTTAGTCACATCTTTTTAGATAGTTTTACTAAGAAAGGGACAAGGCCTTTGTGGCCTTTAACAACGAGACTTAGTGGGATTTTAAAAGGAAATAGTATTATTGATTATTTTTTGTTTTTCTTGTTCTTAGTTGGTGTTATTTTGATTTTGATATAGTTAAGTTTATATATATCTTTTAATCTCAAATTTAAAATGAAAACTAAAATAATTATTATTATATTGGTTTTATTATTGGGGGCTATACTTATGGTAGGTAATGGAAATAAGCAAGTGGTTTTACTTGAAACAAATAAAGGAAATATTAAAATAGAAATGGCTGAGGATATGCCTATTACAACAGGAAATTTTGTAAGTTTAGTAGAAAAAGGGACTTATGAGGGGGTTATTTTTCATAGAGTTATTAGTGGGTTTATGATACAAGGTGGAGATCCAACTGGTACTGGGATGGGAGATCCTAGTATTCCAAATATTCAAGATGAGTTTGGAGAACTTAAAAACAATAGAGGTACTATCTCTATGGCAAATGCAGGTCCCAATACAGGTTCAAGTCAGTTTTTTATTAACTTAGTAAATAATAATTTCTTAGATGGAAAGCATCCTGTTTTTGGAACTGTTATTGAAGGGATGGATGTTGTAGATGCAATTGCTAAAGTTGAAAAAGATTCTTCAGATAGGCCTTTAGAAGAAGTTAAAATTATTAAAGCGAGTTTAGTTTGATAAAATATTTAAACTCTTCTTTTTTCTTTATTTTTATGAATGATATAGCTTTGGTTTATATGGTTGCAGGGTTATCTAGTAGATTTGGAGGAAGGATTAAACAATTTGCTAAGGTTGGTCCTGAAGGAGAAACTTTAATTGAATATTCTTTGAAACAAGCTTTGCCTGCTGGATTTACTAAGATTATTTTTATTGTTGGTAATTTGACTGAGAAACCTTTTAAAGAAATGTTTGGAAATAGTTTTAATGAGATTCCTGTTCATTATGCTTTGCAGAAATTTGATCCGAAGATTAGAGATAAGCCTTGGGGTACTGTTGATGCTCTTTATTCTGCTAGAGATGTGATTGATTGCCCTTTTGTGGTTTGTAATGGCGATGATTTGTATGGAAGTAATACTTTCCGTAAATTAGTTGATCATCTTAAAGAAGATTCTGGGTGTGCTAGTATTGGATATGCTTTGGGAGATGGTATTCCTGAGGAAGGGAGTACTAATAGGGCTATTTTTGAAGTTGATGATTCTAATTATATGAGAAGTTTGGTGGAAACTTTTGGATTAGTTAAATCTGATTTGGGGTCTATAGGTCTTACACTGGATTCTTTGTGTAGTATGAATATTTTTGGATTAACTCCTGAGGTTGTTGATTATTTTGGTGAAAAGTTAGATAGGTTTAAAGAAGAACATGTTGGGGATCGTAGGGCAGAATGTTTGCTTCCTAATGAGTTATCTAGCCTGGTTGAGTTGGGTAAGATTTCTATAAAACTTTATAAAACTCCTGATTCTTGGATAGGTGTTACTAATCCTGAAGATGAGGAAATTGTCCGTGAGAAATTGAGAAAAGCTTAGCTTGCCAGCTTGCCACGGACCAGAAAAGGGTTTATAAATGTGATTGAATTATCTATTTTACTTCCGTTGAAATAAGACGCGAAAGCAAGGAGGTGGTTTACATGAATAAACCAATAAAAAAATATAAATCTGGCTCGATTGAGAGTTCTATTTGGCTTAACGAAAGAGAAGTAAATGGTGATAAGGTTGAGTTTAAAACGATTAGTTTGAGAAAGTCTTGGAAAGATGATAAAAATATCTGGAGAGATGCAACTATTAATTTGAGAAGGAATGATATTCCTAAAGCGATCTTAGTATTACAAAAGGCACAAGAGAATATATTATTAGATTCTAAAGAGGAAGATGAAAATGAGTAAAGAAGAAATAACTATTGAAGAACCAACTGGTGAGTTTGGTATTGCAGACTTACCTGGTGTTGGTCCTGCAACTGTTGAAAAACTAGAAGATGCTGGTTATGATACGTTGTTATCTATTGCTGTTGCTAGTTTAAAGCAGTTAGGTGACGCTTCTGGTGTTAGCGATAGTGTTGCTAGGAAGTTGATTCAGGTTGCTAGAGATAAACTTAATATGGGGTTTGAGAGTGGGTTAGATTTATTAGAGAAGAGAAAAAGTGTTATTAAGATTACTACTGGTTCAAATGGATTTAATGAGTTAATTGGTGGTGGAATGGAATCTGGTTCAATAACTGAGTGTTATGGTGCTTATGGTTCTGGTAAAACTGCTTTAGCACATCAATTAGCTGTTTCTGCGCAGTTGCCTTTGAAAGAAGGCGGTGCAAATGGGGTTGTTGTTTGGATTGATAGTGAGGGGACTTTTAGACCTGAGAGGGTTAAGCAAATTGCTGAGATTAGTAATCTTGATTATAAGGATATTTTAGGGAAAATAAAGGTTGTAAGAGCATTTAATTCAGACCATCAAATGTTATTGGCAGAGAAAGTTGAGGAATTGATAAATAAAGATAATGTTCCTGTTAAATTAGTTATTGTGGATTCTTTGATGAGCCACTTTAGAAGTGAATTTGTTGGTAGGGGGACTTTGGCGGAGAGACAACAGAAATTGAATAAACACATGCATGTTTTGTTGAAGTTGGCGCACACATATAATATTGCTGTGTATGTAACTAATCAAGTTATGTCGAAACCAGATACTTTTTTTGGAGATCCAACTGAAGCTATTGGGGGCCATATTGTTGCTCATGCGTCTACGACTAGGTTATATTTAAGAAGAGGTAAGAAAGGGTCTAGAGTTGCTAAATTAGTTGATGCACCTGCACTTAAGGATGGCGAATGCATGTTTTACATTACAGATGCAGGAATTAGAGATGATGTCTAAACCACAACCTTTTTAATTTCTTTTTGATTTGCTTTTCTTAATGTTTGGTTTTGATAGATCTGCTTATTTGTATGTAATAAGTGGGCCGATGGGTTGTGGAAAGACTGAGGAATTAATTAGGCAAGCTAGAAGAATAGAGGAATATTCTAAGTATGATTATCAGGCTTTTAAGCCAACTAAAGATACTCGATATTCTGAGGGGTTTATAGAGAGTAGAACAGGAGATAAGATTTCTGCTACCATGGTTAGGGGGGCTCAAGGAATCCTAACTAAGTTAGATCGTAGTGTTGATTTTGTAATTATTGATGAAGGTCAGTTTTTTAACAAAAGGTTAATTGGAATTGTTAATACTTTGTTGAGGGCAGATAAAAAAGTGCTTTTGGCTGGATTAGACCTTGATTTTAGAGGAAATACTTTTGGCCCTATGGGTGATTTAGAAGCTTTGGCTGATGAAGTAGATAAAAGGCATGCTTTTTGTCAGTATACTGATGAATTGGGTCAAAAGTGTGGGGCAGTTGCTACTAGAACTCAGAGATTGTTAAATGGAAAACCTGCTCTTTATAGTGATCCATTGGTTATTCCAGGAGATGAAAGTGAATCTGAAGAAATGGGTGGAGGAGACATAAGAAAATATTGTGCAGTGTGTATTAAACATCATATCGTGCCAAGATAAAAAGATTTATAAATAGGTTAAAGCCCCAAAATATGAAAATGGTTAAAAGTAAAGCTACAAAATGCAGTTCGTGTAATGTGGATATAACTAATATAAATGGTTCTGTTAGTTTTGATTGTCCTAGTTGTGGAAAAGTTAAAATTGTAAGATGTAAGGATTGCAGAAATAAATCTATTAAGTATAATTGTTCTTGTGGATTTGAGGGACCTAATTAAGAATGGCACTTGCAGTTGCAACCATAAAAGTTATGCCTATTTCTCCTGATACCGATTTAGAAGCTTTAGAAACTAAAGTTAAGGTTGTGATAAAAGATTTTGTTGGAGAAAAGGAAACTAAAACTGAAATTGAGCCTGTTGCTTTTGGTTTGAAAGCTTTAAAAATTCTTTTTGTTATGGAAGAGGGTCTTGGAAGTCCTGATCCTGTTGCCGAGAAAGTTTCAGAATTTGAAGAAGTTAATTCTGCTGAAATAAGTGATGTTAGAAGGGCTATTGGTTAGTTTTATATCTCTTTTGTTATTCTCTTTTTTATGACATTTAGATTGGATGATTTGTCGGATAATGTTAGGAATGAAATGCTTGTTAGAGCTAGTATTCAGGGCCTATTTCCAAATGAGATTATGTTGGGTAATGTTGGAGGCGCTGAAATAAAGACTACTTGTTTGGAATATAATTATTTTATTGAAATTGCACGAGAACTATTCCCTAAATCGATTATGACTTGTTGGGATTTTTATAAAAGAAATCCTGGAAATGTAGATACAATTCTTTTTGATATTAGTAAGGGATCTCTTCCTTTTTTTGGTAGACTTTCAAATGAGCCAGGTTCAGTATATAGCAAACTTGCGAGAGAGTTAGAACTCAGAAAAGATGATGGGGTGTTGGAAAAATTGGATAAGCTTACTTATAGGGGGTTGCGAAATTCTGCCCTGGATATGGGGTTACTTGCACTTCCACAAGAGATTGATCATGAATTAAGATTGGACTCTAAATCCACTAAAGGGGGTCTTGAGTATTTTGAATTCTCTTTGTTGGATCCCCATTCATGGATGTACTCTGATCCTGATTGTCCTAGAATTACTTGCGAAACTATACATGATCTAAGAATGGAAGATGTTCCGAAATTAGATTATAAATCTAGTTAAAACAAAATATTCCCAAAGACTAAACTAATTATTGTTGCTATCCAGAATGAAGGTACAAATGCAATTCCTTCTTTTATTATTATTTCTTTTTTATGTTTTTTAATTAAAGCTATTTGTTTTTTTGTTATTCCTAAAGATTTTTCTGGATTGTAAATTAATTTTTTGTTTATTATTATTTTTTCTGTTATCCAATCCCCTTCAACTAATTTTGAAGTTTTTATTTTTTTATACATTTGAACTTTTTCTATAGTTTTTATTGAAATAAATAAATAGAAAAATAAGATAGGGAATACTACAATTAAAAATAAAAATGTTCTAGTTAAATTGTTTTGGATAAATATTATTGCTAGTATGAAAATAGTTAATAAAGTGAATAAGACTTTAGATAATCCTTTTATTTTGTTAGTTGTTCTTTTGAATTCTTTTGAAAATTCTTTTCTTCTTTTTATTATTAGTATGAAACTAATTAACAGAGCATATGCTGCGCCTATTACCATTATGTTTATGAATAAGATTGCTAAGAAAGGGAGGTTTAGATTTGGACTGAAAAAATTTGTTAGTTGTTGTGGATAATGAGGTAATAAAGCGCCTAAACCATAAAGTAGTTTTGCGTCCCCTCCACCCCATTGTTTAGTGTAATACATTATATTTCCTATTATGAAAACTATCCCAAATCCAACTAAACTACTTAGAATTGGTTGAAAACTTGAAAGTTGTATTGATTTAAATAAGAAGATTGAGAAGGCTACTGCTATTAAACTGAAATTTAACCAGTTGGGTATTTCTTTTGTTTTTATATCTATTACTGCTGCTGCTGTTAACCAAATTAAAGCGATTAAGGCAATTATATAATCAAACATATTTGTTTGTTGATAGGCACATTTATAAATCTTTTTTGTTATTGTTATTGTTATGTTTACGAAAAGGGAATTAATTGGTATTTTTAATGAAGCGCATTGTGACTTTTCTAAAAAACATAAGGTTAAGTGCACTTTAAAATTTGTTGGGGGAGATGAATTTTTCTCTATTTCTAAAGAAAGTAAATTGATTGAGGAAAATCTTATAGAAGGGGTACCTATTATTGTTGGGGCGTTGGTTAAACATTCTGTTAAAGGGGATACAGTTTATCTTTGTGAAGATATGATTAATCAATTAACTTCAGATAAGGATTTTGTTAAAGCATTAGTTATGCATGAATTTTATCATGTGTTATTTAAGAAGAAATTAAAAGTAAATAGTTTAAGTGAAGGGGCTGAATCGGAAGTTAGGGCCAAACAAGCGATGATTAAGGAATTTCCAGAACTTTCTAAACATATTGTTTAATAGAAAACCTTTTAAATTATCTTTGGATATTCTTAAAATATGTCTAAAAAAGCTAATAGTGGTTCTATAGGGGGGTTGGTATTTCTTATTGCTATTTTTATAATGATTTATATGTTGATTATGCCTCCTTGTGATAAATGTCAGCTTTTAGATCCTGGTAATTGTGAAGATGTTTGTGATGAAGAAGAGATTGTGGGGGTTTTACTTTTTGATGAAGCTTTTGGTGCGGATGCAAGTGATGAATTTGTACATGATCTAAACCCAGTAAATTTAAACATTAAGTTTGATGATGAAGTTGAAAGCCTAGCTGAATCTTTGTTTGTTAATAGGGGTTGGTTTGGGAATGTTGATCAAGATTTAAATTTTGTTTTAGAGGATTTAGATAATTTGGAAAGAGTTTATTTTACTTTTAGAGCAAGCGATACAAGTGGTAAATTATTTATTGAGTTGAATGAACATCCTATTTTTTCTGAGAAGATTGAAGTGGCAAGTGGAAAGGTTATAAATTTACCTCTCTCTTATTTGAAGGAAAAAAACAATTTGAAACTGTATGTGGATTCTCCTGGATTGTCTTTTTGGAAGAAAAATAAATATACTTTGAGGGATCTTGAAATAAGACAGGAGTTTGAGAGGGTGCATTATGAGGAGGTTAGAAGTTTTTCTGTTAGTGAAACTGAGAAGAGTCATTTGAGTGATTCTAGATTGGATTTTTCTGTTTTCTGTACTTCTGCAAGGGGTTTGACTATTCTAAAGATTTATTTGAATGATGTGCTTTTGTCCTCTGAATCTATTGAATGTACTAGTTTCCAAAGAAGTATTGATCTTGGAAATAAACTTAATTCTGGTGAGAATGAGATTAAGTTCATAATAGATAATGGGAACTTTTTATTGAGCCCTGTTAAAGTTGTTAATAGATTGGATGATGAGATATATCCTTCTTATACGTTTGAAATTGAAGAAAGTGCTTTTGATTTTGCTGATGAATTTTATTTATCTCTACAAATGGAAAGTGGGGGTAAGGAAGCAAATATTTTTGTGAATAATCATGATATTAAGTTAGATATTTCTAGTAGTTATTTTGAGAAAGAAATAACTGGTTTTGTTAAGAAAGGACATAATTTTTTAGAACTTGTTCCTGTTAATGATTTTATAATTAATGAGATAAAAGTTTGGTATGAATAAATATGGCTGAGGAAAAAGAGGGAGGGGGGAAAGAGGATGATTCTTCTGGAAAGCCTCGAAGTGTGAAGCATGTTTATAAAACTAAAACTAAAGGTGGGGGATATGTAGAAGGTCCTGGAGAGGTTTTTAGTAAGTTTTTTGGATGGATTTTTAAAATAGTTCTTGTTTTAGCTATTGTGGGTATTGCTGCCTTTTCTTATGCACAGATTTCTTCTGGATCTGCTGAAGCAACTACTAAAGATATATCTCTTGTTATAGATAAGAATCTAGATAATAGTTGGTTTTCTAGTCTATATGATAGTGTGTTTAATCCTGCTAAAACAAGAACATATCGTTCTATTGTTGAGGAAAATAAAGATAATCGTAATTTGGGAGTAAAAATAACTAGTTTTGAGGCAGTTCCTCGTGAGTTCATCGTTTCTGATGGTAAACTCCCCCATATTTCAGCTACGGCCATGGTTCAGGCATCTAGTTTATCTCAAGAAGAATCCCAAGTTAAGTTTGAATGTGAGTTGGAAGATTATACGGGAGAAATTGCAGTTAGTCCTAAAACGTTTAATTATTCTGGAAATGGAAGAATTGAATCAGAAATGGTTTTTTGTAATCCCTCTGTTGATGGTTCTTTGTCTTTGAACCCAACTAAATTGAATACTAAAAGGTTAACTTTTAAGGTATTGTTTGAGACCAAGACGATTGCTCATTATGATGCTTATATTATGAGGGCTCATGACTATAACTCTTTTTTTTATAATACAGGGGTGGACCCATGGATGCATTTTTTAGGAGAAAGACCGGCAAATTTAGGGTTTGGTAATGTTATGGCTTCTACTACAACTGCTGGACCAATAAATCTTGGTATGGGGGCGGGTAGAAACCAACCCTTTTTAGATGGGTATACTTCTTTAGTTCCTTTTCAAGTTTCTTTGACTAAGAATTGGAGAGGGGATTTAATTTCTGTGAAAGATATATTTTTAAAATTGCCCCCAGAGATTGAATTAGATGTTAACCCTATTTTTTGTGATTTTGAACCAACTGGAGAATTTGAGGGAGAATATCAAATCTATCACTTAACGCCTTATGCTCTTAATGAAAAAGTAAATAAAGATTGTTCCCCTGAGGCGCTTCAAGGAACTGGCTTGACTGAAGAAAGTTGTATGAAGTATTTTAAAACAGATTTAAAATTAAAATGTCACTTGAATATTTTACCTTTTATTGATGAGCAGTCTAGTTTTTATTTAACACCTATTGAAGCAGAAGTTGATTATGTATTTGCTATGGAAGATAGTATTAATTTAAAGTTTTTTAAGGCTGATGTTCCTGCCGGAGATCCTTGTTCTTATTATAATGAAACAAAATGTATCCCTATGAAAGGGTGCAAACCTGTTTATGAAGGGGAAGTTTTTTCTAAATGTGAACAATGCGGTGGCTCTTGTACTACAGATTATTCTAGTGAGAAAGAGTGTAATGATGACTATTGTTTGGTTGGTAATTGTAAATATCTTGATGGTTCTTGTATTACTGATGTCCCTTATTAATTAGAAAGATTTTTAAAAGAGAATAGTATATTTTATAGATATGAGAGGTGTTATTATTATCTTATTATTGATGGTATTAGTTTTTTCTATTTCTGGGTGTAATAAGCAAACTGCTAAAACAAATATGGGCGGTGTTGATTTAGAATTTACAAAAAATAATGAGTTTTATTCTAGTTGTAAGGATTCTACCGGGTATTGTTTGGATGAGTATGATGAGTTTGGGGTAGATATTCTTTTAACTAATAATCTTCCAAAAGTAGTTGAAGGCGCTACATTATGTGTTTCTGATTTGGCTTCTGCTTCCATTGGGGGCATTCCTAAATTAAAACCTTGTATAAAAAACATAGAAATTCCTGCAGCAACTGTAGATTCAAATGAGGGGTTGGTTCCTGGTGTTGTTTTAAAACATTTTCCTGAAGGTGGCGGAGCATATTCTTATTCTGGCATTGCTCATGGAAATGACAAAACAACTATAAATGCAGAATTAAGGTACTCTGTTATTAGTGAATTTAAATTAAATGATGTTTGTGTAAAACTTCCGGCCACTGAAATTGATTTTCCTTGTGAAAATGGGCAAACTTTTACTCAAGGAAATATTGAAGGAGACCTTGCTCCTGTTATTGTTGAAAAAGTTGTGAAGAGATTGGGTAAACAAGGTAATAAAGCAGTAGTTAAGATTGATGTATACTTAAAAAAAGATTCTAAAGGAAGTGTTTTTTGGGAAGATACTCAAGATCATTTTTTGAAGATTGAGGCACAATTGGGAAATCAAGGATATTTCAATTGTGATGACTTAAATAGTAAAGGCTTATTAGACTTTAGTGAAGGGCTTACTAAGGTTGTTAGTTGTGATTTTCTTGCTGAACTTGGAGGGCAAGGGGGCTATCCAGAGGCGATATTTATCACACTTGTACATGATTATTATGTGCTTTTGCCTAGTGGCACAATTAAATTAGTAGAAAATGAGGAGGGATTATTATGAAAAAAATAGCATTTTTGGTTGTAATTACTTTTGTTTTATTGATTTCTGGATGTAGTGAAGATGTTGAAATTGAAGGGCCCTTTATTGGGGGGACTGATGGATTAGAAATTAGTTTTGTAGATGGAGCACCTATTTCGCAGTTTACTGCTAATTCAGATGTTCCAATTAAAATAGGTTTAAAGAATAAAGGAGAATATGATTTGCCTGAAAATTCTGTAGAGGTTGCTTTGTATGGTTTAGCAATGAGTGATTTTAGTTTGAGTTCAGATTATGTTTCTGTTGTTCCAGGAATTTTAGGTACTAAAAAGGGTTTGATTGGAGAGGGTGCTCAAGTTAACGTGGATATGGGTATAATTAATTATCAAGGAAGTGTTTCTGGAGAGTATATAAATCCAACATTACATGCGAGAGTGTGTTACCCTTATAGAACGGAAGCTGCGGTTACTGCTTGTATTTCTTCTTCTGAAATAGTTGAAGGTGGTGGAGAAAGCGTTTGTGTTTTAGGTGAAGAAAGAATAAATTCCCAAAGAGTTTCAAGCTCTCCTATACAGATAACTAGTTTTGTTGAAGAGGTATATGGTATAGATGAAGTTAAATTTAATATGGAAGTTGAAAACAAAGGGTTTGGAGACGTTTACATGGATGATTTTTCTTGTGAAAGCCTTGGAGATACAATTGTTAAAGCAAATAAAGCAAATAAAATTCATTTTAGAGTGATTCCTGAAGATGTTAGTTGTGTATCGTTTGATGGAATTGAAGGAAATGAAGGATATTTGAAGCTTACTGCTGGAACTAAAACACTTAGATGTACTATGCCTGTGGAGAATACTGGAGCAAATTATCAAAGAGAGATTACAGTGTTTTTAGACTTTGAATATGTGCAATCAATGTCTAAGTTGTTAAAGATCTTACAATCGTAAGATTCTTATATTTCTTTTTCTTATCTTTTTTATGGTTATTGCTGATTTACACATACATGGACGGTATTCTAGAGCTACTAGTCCTAAATTAGATATTCCTAATTTGGAGAAATGGGGAAAGATTAAGGGGGTGGATATATTTGGTACTGGTGATTTTCAGCATCCTTTGTGGAATACTCATTTGAAAGAACACTTAATCGAAGATGATAGTGGGATTTTAAAAACGCCTTCTGGTTCAAAGTTTATTCTACAATCTGAGATTAGTTTAATGTATACACAAAATTTGAAAGGGCGTAGAGTGCATCATGTTTTATTGGCTCCTAGTTTTGAAGTTGTTGATCAAATTACTGAAGCTTTCCTTAAGAAAGGGCGTATTGATTATGATGGTCGTCCAATATTTGGTTTTACTTCTATTGAATTGGTTGAGATGATGAAAGAAATTTCTGATGATATTGAAATAATTCCTGCTCACGCCTGGACGCCTTGGTTTGGTATTTTGGGTAGTAAATCGGGGTTTGATTCTGTGGAGGAATGTTTTGGAGATAAGGTTAAACATATACATGCGATTGAAACTGGATTGTCTTCTGATCCTTCTATGAATTGGAGAATTTCTTCATTGGATAAATTTAATTTAGTTAGTTCTTCAGATAGTCATTCATTTTGGCCTTGGAGAGTTGGTCGTGAAGCTACTATTTTTGATTGTGAAGTGAGTTATAATGCTATTTTGAAAGCTATTCGTACTGGTGAGGGTTTGCATAGTACTATTGAAGTGGATCCTGGTTATGGAAAGTATCATTTTGATGGGCATAGGAAATGTGGGGTTTGTTTTAGTCCTTCTGAAAGTATTAAACACAATGGTCGTTGTCCCAAGTGTAATAGACCTTTGACTATTGGGGTTTTGAATAGGGTTGAGAAGCTGGCTGATCGTCCTGAAGGATTTAGGTTGGATGGTGCCCCCGGTTTTAAAAGGTTGATTCCTCTATCTGAGCTTTTAAGTGGTTTTCTTGGTGTTAAACAATTATATTCTAAAAATGTTTTTGCTAAGTATATGAGTATTGTTGATAAGTTTAACTCTGAATTTGATGTTTTGTTGAATGAAAGTAAGGATAGTTTATTGAAAGTTTTAGATTCTAAGTTGGTTGATATTATAATGAGTAATCGTAGAGGGTTGATAAAAGTAAAAGCAGGCTATGATGGGGTTTATGGCGAGCCTAATTTTTCTGTTGGTCCTCAGAAAACTTTGGGTGATTTTTAGATAGGTTTGAATAATGTTGTTATTATATGGTTGTTACAAATAGAAAGTTTTATAAATCATAAAAATGGGATTATTTTACTAAATAAGGTAAATAAAATGTCTCCCGAAGAAGAACAAAGAAAAGATATGAAACTAACCCGAGAGGAAAGAACATTTCTAGATCAGGTGTTTGAAAGATGGAAACTTTGTAAAGATGCAACCAACGAAATTCTTGGTGTTTTTTCTATTTTACATTTAGTTCAAGAAGGGGACGATAGCTCTATTGTAAGATTCCTTGATAAATGCGGGTCCCGCCACTATTTACAAAGAATTCAAGAATGTTCATCACTGGCTGAATATGAATATATTAAATTAAATAGTGATCCAGAAGCTGTTCGTAAATTTGATGAAATTGTAGATATCCTTAACAATGAAACAGAAACTATTTTAAAAACACGTGATGAAAAAAGAGCTAATGAATTGGCAGATCTATATAGGGAACTTGGTGCGTATATAGACAAATAAAAGTATTCCTTATTGTGCTTTCCTAGCAATATTCCTATACTTGCTCATTCTATCTGTTTCAGAATATTTAGCTGGTTTCGGGTTTATAGTTTTAGAATCACATTTGGAACATTTTTCTTTTAATGTATATTCATTACATTTTTCACACTTTAGAATTTGAAGTTTCATTGTCTTTTGAATTTACCAGTTCCGCCTGCTTTTTCAATTGAAGCTATTATTTCTTCTTGTGAATTTTTTAGAATTCCTTCTGCTGTTTTATAATCAGAAGCGGTTACCGAGATTTTGTATTTTGGCGCACTAATATAAGTTATTTTTATTTCGCCTTTTTGAGCTTTTATTAGGATCTTTTTGATTACTTCTACCCCATCTGTAGCTTCTGAAGTTAATGTTATTATCCCAGAAATTTCTACTTCGGGTGCTTTTATTTTATCTTTTACGATTTCTAATAATGTTTTTTCTAGGGTTTTGTCTAATTTCAAATCTTTTATTACTTCGTCATCTAAAACAAATCTTTGGAATCCTTCATAGAGGGAACCATATGTTTCTATGATTTTGAAACCTGCTTCAGTGTATATTGTTTTCAAATCTTTTTTTAATTGTTTACCTATGAATTCCAATAATTTTTCTGCTTTTTGTTCTTGTTTGTATTCATTATTTCTGTTAATAGCTTGCATGGTGTTTACTCTTCTTATAGAAAGATCAACTTGTTTTTTATCTAGATTTACTCTTAGAACTTTGCAAACTATTCTTTTGCCTTCTTTTACATAATCTCTTATATTTCTAATTCTTCCTGGAGATATTTCAGATATGTGAATCATTCCATCTAAATGATTGTATTCGTCTAGTTTAGCAAATACGGAATGATAAAGAATTTTAGTAACTGTACAGATTACTATCTCTCCTTGTTCTGGTAGTCCAGATTTTTTATAAAACATTTTTAGATTATTTCTAGAACGTTAGTTTTTATTTTAGCTTTTCCGCCTCTTGGTTCTGCTAAAACTTTTTCACAAACTAAACATTTGATTATTGTTGCAGGTTTTTCAAATATAATTTGTTCGTTCTTACATTTTGAACATCTAACTTTTATGAATTTTGATTTCATTTTATTCGAACTCCACTTTTTTTAATCTACCAATTGATTGAATACTTGATTTTTTACAATCTTGGCAAGTTAATTTTAATGCTATTTTTTTTGATGATTTTGAACCTGTACGCTTGAATTTACTCATTGCAGGTTTAGAACCCCATTTTCCTAAGTTTCCAAAACCTCTTCCTAATCCTCTTGCTTTTGATCTAGCAATAGAACCTTTTTTTAAAGTACCTCTTTTACCTGTTGTTTTATTCTCTGTTACTTTGTGTTCTGTGTGTTCTTTGCACTTCTTGCAATATGCCTTTTTTATTTTTGGAACTTTCATATTTCTTCAGCTTTTTGTTGTTTTATTAGCAAATCTGCTATTTCGTTTGGAATATTGGTTTTTTCTTCATTATTGAAGGGCCCGTAAGTTTCTAGGTCTGTACCTATGAATTTTGGGATATCTACTAAAAATTTTAGTTTTTTAGCTGTTTTGTTTGGCTTTTCAGGCTTTTTTAAAGCTTTTGTTTTTACTTTTGGAGCATCTCCGTTACTTAGTTGGTAAAGTACATTTTCTCTGTAATAATCTAATTTTTTTATTATAGAATCATATAATTCATGTTCTTCTAGTAACATTACTGTTTTTTCTTCTGTTTCTATGTTTGTTCTTGAGGATATAATTGCTAATTGTATTATTTTTGATTCTCTTCTTTCATACAGTTCTTTTATTATTTTTTGAATAGATTCTATTTGTTTTCTTGTTTTTTGTACTTCTATACTTGTGAAAATAGATTTCTTTTTTTCTTGTGATTGGAGTATTTCTTTCTTTTTCTTTAGGTAGTTTATTAGGTCTTGTAGAAATGTTTCTGGGAGTGTTTGTAGTTCTACTCTGTCTTTTTCTCTTCTTAGGATATCATATAGTGTTTCATAGGTTATTATTATGTCTTCTTCCATGTTTTTTGGTTAATGTTGTGTTTGTTTTAAAGGTTTTCGATGTTTTAGTTGGGGGGAAGATTTATAAAATTTGAATTTTGTTTTAGTTTTATGAAAATTTTGGCGATTGGGGATCCACATGGGAATGTGGGTAAAATAAAAAAGATTCCCATAAAAAATATAGATTTAATCCTTTTGACTGGGGATTTGGGTAAGGCTGATTTGGCTAGAAAACTTTACTTTGAGAATATTAAAAGAAAGAAAAAAGGATTGCCTGAAATTGAAAGAACCCTTGTCCAGATTAAAAAAATCCATCTTGAGGTCCATAAGTCTACTATTAAATTACTAAAATATTTATCCGGGTTTGCTCCGGTTTATACTATTCAAGGCAATGTTGGCATTCCAAGTATAAAAGATGTTAAAGAGAAAAAACGTAAATATAATTTAAACTTAATCTCTACTAAGGAGGAGATTTCTTCTATGAAAAAAATCAAATTAGTTAAAAATCAATTAAGAATTTTAAATGGGGTTAGGATAGGCTTTTTGGAGTTTTTTGTGGATACTTGTTGGGTAAAGGAGTTTAAGCCGAAGGATTATAAGGAATCAATGCAATGTGCTAAAAGAGAGACCAATAAAGCAAGAAAGGTTCTTAAAAGATTCAAAGATATAGATATTCTGGTTTGTCATCAACCGCCTTATGGTATTTTAGATAAGGTGAATTTTCCTGGGGTGCCAACTAATTGGAGAGGTAAACATGCAGGTAGTAAAACTGTTTTAAATTATATAAAAAAGAGTAAACCTCCTTATGTTTTTTGTGGCCACATACATGAAGGCGAAGGAATGACTAGGGTTGGTAAAACTGAGGTTTATAATTTGGGTGTTGTAGGTCATAAAATTATCGATGTTTAAATAGAAACCTTTTTAATATTCTAAACTAAATTTTAAAAATATGAGGTGTTATATTTATTTATTTAGACATGGAACTACTGAAGATAATTCTGCTGGTAAGTTTTCTGGTTGGAGACAAAGTCCTTTAAATAAGAGAGGAAAGGATGATGCTAAAATTGTAGCATTGAGGTTAAAAAATAAGAAAATAGATGTAGCATATCAATCTAAATTAATTAGATCTAAAGAGACGCTAAAAGAAGTTTTGAAATTCCATAAAGAGTGTAAAATTGTTGTAACTGATGACAGAATGATTGAGAGATCTTATGGTGCCTTACAAGGAAAAACGCATTTGCAATATATTAAAAAGAATTCTCCTGAGAAGTATGATAAATTTCATAGAGGATATAAAACTAAACCTCCAAAGGGAGAATCAATTAAACAAGTAGAGAAAAGAGTAAAAAGTTTCATAAAAGATTTACTTAAATTAATAAAAAAGGATAAGGTTAATGTTGCGATCTCTGCCCATGGGAATTCTATGAGACCATTTAGGAGATATTTTGAAAAGATGACTGTAAAGCAGATGATGGAAATAGAAAATCCTTATGATAATTGTTTTGAGTATGTTATTAAGTGTTAAAAATGGTATACTTTTATAATATTGTTAAGAGTTTATCTCTTTTCAGAAAAAACTGGAAAATTATTGTGCCAAGTTTAATGGCTTTTTTAACTTCTTTAGTGTTTGCTTTAATTTTTATTTATATGAATGGGTTGTTTCCTGTTTTATTTCGAGATCCTTCTAGTTTGTTTGTTAGCGGGGGTTTAGCAGCAATTGCAAAGAAAATATCTTCTGTTTTGATAACACAATCACAAATTTTGAAAATTGTTTTGAGTTTAGCAGGATTTGTAATTGCCAACTTTTTTGTGGGTTCTGGACTAATTGCTATGAAATTTTCTATGATTGATCGTGCTGCTAAAGGAAAGAAAATTAGTTTGAGAAAATCTATTTTTGGTGGTTCTAAATATTATTGGAGAGTTATTGAGATGAGGGTTATGGTATTTATTTTAATTCTTATCTTATCTTTAGTTTTGAGTTTGCCTTTGTTTATCTTATCTGGTTATATTAGTAGCTCTTCTTTTTTAGTCGCTATTTCTGTAATTCTTATTTTATTATTGATTAGGTTGTTATTGTTGTTTAGGTATCCTATTTTGTTCAGAGAAAATGTTAGAGCAGTTTCTGCTTTGACTAAAGCGATGGATTTATTTAAATCTAAAACTAAATATTTGATGTCTGTTTGGGGGATTAGTATTGTATTGCTCTTTGTTGCAGGATTATTTTCTGAATTCTTTAGGATTGTGATAATGGATGCGTTTTATGGTGCAGTTGGTTTGTCTGTTATTTTAATTGTTTTTTATTTTATTAAAGAAATAGTGTTGGTGTTTGTAAACGCATTTATAGACATTTTCTTGTTTGTTTCTTATCTTAAAGTTAGAATGTAGAGAAATCATTAGCTGTTACAGTATTTTTGAAAACTTTTTTTGCTTCTTTTTCTAATTCTTTTGTGTTTTGATATCTTTGACTAAAGTGAGTTAGTATTAGTTTTTTTACTTTTGCTGCCTTTGCTATTTCTGCTGCGTCTTTTGAAGTCATGTGTTTTCTACTTTTTGCTAAATCTTTGTTTTTTGTAGAATAGGTTGATTCTGATACAAGTATTTCTGAATTTTCTGCAAATTTAGTTATATTTTTTGGTTTTTTTGTATCTATAATAAAAGTTATTTTTTCTCCTTTGATTAATTTAGTTGCTTTTTGAGGTGTTAATTTTTTTCCTTTGTAGGTTATTGTTTTTCCTTGCTGTAGTTTACCTAATAGGGGATGTTTTGTCAATCCAAATTTTTTAGTGTATTTTAGATTTATTCTTCTTCTATCTTTTTCTTGAATTGCATAGCCATAGCAAGTTGTTGTGTGATCTAATTTTTGGGCAGAAATTGTTAAAATTTTATCTTCGAAGAATTTTCCATTTTTTGTTATATCTTCTACTTTTAATTTTATCTTGCTGAATTGGCTTATGAAGATTTTATATAATTCTTTTATGAATTTTTTAGTGCCTGTTGGACCATAAATTTCTAATGTTTTGTTATAGTTCAGTTTTGCTAGTGTTTCTAATAGTCCGGGTAAGCCGAGTATGTGATCTCCATGCCAATGGGTTATTAATATTTTGGTTATTTTAGTTGGACTGATGTTTGCTTTTTTTAGTTGTCTTTGGGTTCCTTCTCCACAATCTATTAAAATATTTTCAGATTTATGATTAAGTAGAATGGCTGTAGTATTTCTATCTTTTGTTGGAATCATGCTGGAAGTTCCTAAAAATGTTAATTTCATGGTTTTGTTTTAAGGAAAGGTTTTTAAATAGTTTTTGTTTAAATGGTTTTATGGATAAAGAAAAAATTACTGCTATATTTTCGAAGGATGTAATTATGGCCCCTGAAGGTGATTTTGCTAAACAGATTTATGACAAATCTCGTTTTGGAGAGCAAAAGGGTAAGAGATTTTATTATTCTTTTGTTGAAGCTCTTTATTTGTTAGAAGAAGAAAAGATGGAATTATTTGATGGAAGAAATAAAAAGTTAAATTTTGATTCTTTTGTTAAAAGGGCTAGAAGGGTAGAACCTCGTTTCTGGACTAAATATATTGCTTATAAGGAAATGCGGAAAAGGGGCTATATTGTTAAAACTGCTTTGAAATTTGGTGCAGATTTTAGAATTTATGGTAGGGGTGTTAAACCTGGTGAGGACCATGCTAAATGGGTGATGTATTCTGTTCATGAGAGGGAAGTTATGACCTGGTATGATTTTTCTGCTAAGAATAGGGTTGCTAATTCTACTAAAAAGAAATTATTACTTGGTGTTGTGGATGATGAAGGGGATGTAACTTTTTATGAAGTTAAGTGGACTCGGCCATAAGGTTTTTATATTAAGTAAGTCTTCTTTTATTTATGATGGATGCTCGCAATGAAGCTTTGGCTTTTGTTATGAAAAATGGACCGGTATTACCTTCACAGATATCTACTACAATAAATACAAATATTTTATTTGCTAGTGCAATTTTATCTGAGTTGGTAGATAAGAAAAAGGTTAAATTAACTTATATTAAAAGGGGGGGTTCTCCTTTTTATTATGTTTCAGGTCAAGAAGAGAAATTAATGGATCTTGCGCAATTTCTTTCTGGAAAAGTTAAGGAGGCTTACGATTTAATAAGCGAAAAGATTGTAATCAGGGACTCTGAAGCATTACCTTGGCAAAGGGTTGCTCTAAGAGATCTAAAGGATTTTGCAGTTCCTTTGACGGTTAATCATTCTGGGAAGGCAGAGACTTTTTGGAAATGGTATTTGACTGCTAATGATGATGCTAAGGTTTTGATTAAGAAATTGCTCGGTGATTTTAAGAGTGAGGCGAAAGAAGAACCAAAGAAAGTTGAGAAACCAATTGAAAGGCAAGAAATTCTAGAAAAACCTGTAAAGGAAGAGATTAAGCAGGATAATGACGTTTTTGATCTAATTTTAGATTATTTTAAAGAGAATGAAATGTATGTTATTTCACAAAATATTGCTAGGAAAGGTAGAGAATTTAATTTTGTTATTGATGTTCCTTCTAATCTTGGGCAATTGAGGTATTTTGTTAAGTTTAAGAATAAAAAGAATATTACTGATTCTGATTTGTTATCTGCTTTGGATGAGGCTGGAAAGAGTAATTTGCCAGTTTTGTTTTTAGGTAATGGGGAATTAAACAAAAAAGCACAAAAATACTTGGATGAAAATGTTTCTGGACAGATGATATTTAGAAAAGTTTAAATAGGGGTATCTCTTTAGTTTTATTATGAAAAAAGAGGTTTCTGATAGGGTGGTTATAATTTTACTCATTTTTGCAATAGTTTTTTCTATTGGTGGAACTATTATTGTTTATGAATCTGTTCAAGATTTTAAAGAGAATGTTGATGATTTAAGTTCTGGGTTTGGTAGTGGTACAGGCATGGTTACTTTGAATGTTATTGATGAAGTTGAATCTGAGGGGGAGTTTGATGAAAGTATCAAATAATAGTTTAATTGTTTTATTAGTTTTGGCAATGATTATTTCTATTGGGGGGACTTGGATTAGTGTTTCTTATATTGGTGAATTAAACCAATTAACTGGGTTTGCTACTGATACTACTGAGGGGACAACTACTTTGACTGTATCTTCTGTTACAAGCTGTACGGCAATTGATACTACAATTGCTTTTGGGGATTTGGCTAGAACAATATCTAATGATAGTCAAATAGCAGAAGATTATATTACAATCCAAAATGATGGGAATAATTATGTAAATATTAGTGCCCATGCTACTGGTGAATTATGGGATGATGTAGCTTATCAGGCTGCGAGTTTTTACT
>JAIOSD010000041.1 GCA_021107835.1 archaeon | reverse complement strand
CAACGACTAATAAAAAAACTAAATAAAGAATTAACAGAAGCTGAAGAATCTGTTAGAATTTGGAGTAAATAAATGGAATTAAACAAAATATATAATGAAGATTGTATGCAGGGCATGAGAAAATTAGATAACAATTCTATTCAATTTATTTTTTCAGACCCACCATATAATCTAATAGGATTAGATGTATTTATGGATTCAAGAACATATATTGGAATGGCACGACAAAGAGCAAAAGAATATTTAAGATTAGTTGATTATAATGGAACAGTAGTTATATGTGGGAGACCGCCCATATTGGCAGAAATTGTTTTATTAATGCAGGAAGAAGGATTTATATTTACCGATTGGATAACTTGGTGGAAAGTTGATAGTATAACTGCAAAAAAAGATGGTTATTCAAAAAACTACGAGGTTTTTGCAGTTTTTAGAAGAAGTCCCTTTTCAAAATTTAAACATTTACCAGTTCCATCAAAATCTGGAAATTATAATGCGAATGTAAATATAGGTTCTATTTGGAAACATTGTAAAATTAGTTCACAACATAAAGAAGGAACAAAACATCCAACACAGAAACCAATAAAATTTTTAAGAAGATTTATTGAAACATTTTCTGATGAAAGCGATTTGATATTAGACCCTTTCATGGGTTCAGGAACAACAGCAGTTGCATGTAAAGAATTAAGAAGAAAATATGTGGGATTTGAGATTAATCCAGAATATGTAAATATGGCTAATAAAAGATTAGAAACAATTACGGAAATTCAAGAAAAATTAAAGTATTAAAAAAAGGTCTGATAAAGACAGGAGAGTGAGAAAATGAAATATAAATATGTTGAATTTAGAACATCTATAATTGATTTAATGAGTTATAGTGTTTTTAATCATAAAGAAGATTATTTAGGAGAAATAAAAAAAACAAGAGTTGGGAGATTTCAACATTGGTGTTTTTATCCTGATAATGATACTTATTATACTAATGGTTGTTTAAAAGAAATTGTTTCTTTTATTTCAACCTTGTATTCAAAGAAAAATGGTCGTGGTGATTGATGATGGATAAAGAAATAAAGAAAATAAAAAAGAAAATTAGGGAGGAAATTAAACCTCATAGAAAGAAATTAAAAGAATTATTAGAAGAATTTGATGAAGAATACAAGAAAGTGAAACAATGTTAAAACAATTAAGTTTTATAAAGAAAAAGCACGAGGTTGATTGATGATGGATTTCAAAACATATAAATTATGGCAAGAAGGAAAAATAGAATTAAGATGTAAAGAATGTAATGAAGTAATAAAAAGTCATGTGAAAACTATTGCTGAATTAAGTCCATTAAAAAGATGAGAAAAGAAATAGTTGAATTTAAATCAATTCCAGAAATGTTTGGTAAAGAGAAGTTTGGTAGTAAATGTAATACTATAAGGAAATTACCTATAGGAGATGAGAGAGAAGATAAATTAAGGATTTGGGCTTCTCTTGTAGATTACGGACAAATAGCTATAACAAATACAAGAACAAAAGAAACTTTTTTGAGAAATGTTACTGATGTTACAATTTGGCAAGGTTGGATGATTATATCTTGGGAACATCCAATTATAACAGAATTAAATAAAGGCCCATTAAAAAGAAGATGAAACAAATACAATTCACAAGTGGATGTCCTAATGCTTGTAGTTATTGTTATGAGCCAAAGGAAATGAAATATTATGATCCTGAAATTCCAACTGATAAAGAAGTTCAGATTTTAGATATGAATTTTTTAGCAAATCCAAGAGCAGTTGAGATATTAAAATCACTTCCAAAAAAGAAATATGAGTTTGTTTGTGGTATTGATTATAGAAGATTAACTCAGGAAATTGCTGATTTAATGAAAGAGAAGGGGTTTATTAAGGTAAGGTGGGCTTGGGATTATCAATTTGGTTTACAAAAGATACAGAAAAAAACTTATCAGATGTTTATAAAAGCAGGATATAATCCAAAGTCATTAAGTGTATTTATACTTGTTAATTGGAAAATTCCTTATGTTGATTGTGTTAAAAAACTTGATTTACTTAAAGTTTGGAATGTTAAAGTAAATGATTGTTGTTGGGATGGTGGATATAAATTAGCAAAACCCGTATATTGGACACCAGAACAAATAAAGAAATTTAGAAAGATGTGTAGAAAACATAATCAATATGTTAATTTTGGAATTGATCCAGAATTTAAATCGTAGAAAAAAGGTCTTTTAGAAAAATAAAACATGAGGGAAAGATTTTCGGGGGGTGTAAAAAGAAAACCCTCATGCTTATTTCTTGAACATAGACAAACTCAATATACCAATAAATACTAAAAATATTGAAGTAATAATAATAATTCTTTTAATTTTTTCAGAAGCAATCAAATCATCATCAAATCCATCATCACCATCTTCCACTGTTGTTGAAGAACTGCTACCTGAACTACCACCATCATCACTATCTTCTACACCTGTTTGTGTTGTGTTTAAGGTGAAGGTAGTGGAGTTAAAAATTGAAGTATTGAAGAATACACTTACATTATATAAATATCCTGTATTGTTCAATAAACTTGTGTGGTTATATGATTTTGAACTTCCATTATAAAGCAACGTTGTTAAATTATAAACTTCAAAATAAGAATAACTACCTGATGTACTCCAAGTAAAATAATTACTATTATTATTTGATGACCAACTTGATAAACTAACAATTAAATAATCAATAGGAATTGTCTGTAAGGTAGTTAAAACAAAATTAGTTTCATTAAAAATTGTAGAATTCCAATTAACACTAACATTATAAGAATATTCCGTATTATTTGATAATCCTGTATGGTTATAATATTTATTAGAACCATTATAAATTAAAGTACCACCATTAAAAATACCAACATAAGAAAAATTACCCAATGTTGAAAAATTAAACCAATTACTTTCATTATTTGAAAAATTTTTATCCAAAGTAACAGTTAAAAAATCTTTATTAGAACTATCACTTTCCGTTGTAAAAGAATATATCCCAGAAGTTACACTATTTAAACTATCATTTAAAACATAATACCATTCATAAGAAGTACTATAATCAAGACCTGAGAATGTATAAATAACATCTGTTTCATCAGCAATACTTGTATTTGTTTGAATTATAATATCATTTGTACCATCCATATCATAAGTATGATTATAATGATAATTAACTCCTGTAATATATGAACTATCATTTTTAGTTTGGAAAATCCAAGTTTCAATTCTATCTTCATTAGGATAAAAAGCCAAAATTGTATTCCATGTATTACCTTTTCCATCATCAGCTTGGTCTTGAATATTCCAATATGCACTCCAAATCTTATTTCCATTTATTGTATCATTCCTATGGTTATGATGTTCAACTCTATGTCCACCCCAAATAAAATCAAGATTAGGGTTATTTTTTATTTTATCCCAAACAGCAGTTTCAAAATTTTCAATTGTAACATCCCATATTGCAGGAGGTGGATTATTTGGAAATGTTGTACCATCATCTTTAACAGGATTATGAACTAACAAAATTACTCTTTTATCAGTATTATTCTTCATAGTTTCATTAATCCATTCAACCATATAAGGAACTTGTCCATTTGCTTGACTTCTTAAAGCAGAAATCATAAACTCATTATTACTTGCATTAAAAAAATGATATGAGTTTAAAGCAGACGTACTATTCCAACAACCCCCAAATATACTCATACTTGAAAATCTTGAACATGGAAAATATTCATCAATAAAAGTATGTTTAGCAGAACCTGAATCCCAATCATGATCCCCAAAAGTTACTGCATAAGGTATATTTGCTAAATCTAATGTTTTATATATAGAATTATTAATAATTTCCCATTCAGCTTCAACATTATCCTGAGTTAAATCTCCAAGTGCTAAAACAACTTTAAATGCAGGAATATTAAAACCTTCTCCAATAGTAGTTCCATTCCAATTATTAACAATCCAATCCCCTATATTATTTAACTGAGTTGTATCTCCCTGGTCCACATAATTTTGAGTATCTTCTAATAAAAACAATGAAAAATTCTCAGCAGAATCAGAAATACGTCTATATAATGTTAAATCCATAATATCAGCATTACCATCATTTAAAGTTAAATTTATAGTTGGAGTTAAACTTGTTTCTGTATTATTTACAATAGAATTTAAAGATGCGTTTGGAATATGATTAACAGGTGTTGATTGGTCAGTTGTTATAAAAAAAGTATCTGTTGAATTAGAAACAGCATCATCTCCTTTAACAGTAATAACAAATTCACATAAAGTATTATTAGTAAAAGTAGTATAATTATGATATTTTTCTGATTGAATTGTCTGACCATTGTCATTATCTGAACAATTATAATCAATAGTTGAATTTGAATAATTCCCAACAACACTCCAATTAAACCAAATACTATCAGTATTTGTAAAATTTATATCTAAAGCAACAGAAACACTATCTTCTGAACCACCACCTGCACAACCAGTTGGATTATCTATTGGATTACATAAATCTCCTGAATTATACAACAAATCAAGATTATCTTTTTCAAGTTCTATATCGTAAAAAAGGAAATTATCAATATTTCCAAAACCTCTTGATGTTGAAGTTGGATGATTTCCAATAACACCTGTTGGAGTTGTAAAACTATTCATAGCAGAAGCACCATCTGTAACAGATGGACTTGTTACAGTTCCATCAATAATAACATAAAGGTCTTTAGTACAAACACCTGTGCTTTCATTGGCAACCAAACAAGCAAAATGCCAATCATTATCTACATAACCAGAATTACTTAATTCATATTTACATTCATTAGCACTATCATCTTTTAAAATTATGTTAAATATATTGGTAGAACCTATTTCAAGCCATCTTATATAACCTGCACCTGAACTATCAAATCTATATCCTTGTTCATAAACACCATCACCTACATCAGTTTTTTTAAAAGCAAAACATAGTGTATATTCACCATCAATATTCAAAGAACCTGCGGGATCTAATAAATCATCACTTCCTTTAGTAAAATTAACAGCTTCCTCTAATTTTCCACTAACACCTGTGTCTGGTGAATTAGTTAATGTTCCGTTATTATGACCTGATAAATCTATCATAATTGAACCACTAATATCATCATCATCCATTGTATAATATAATGATAAATTAGTGTCCAAATCAGAAAACACATTGAAACTCATTAATATTGTAATTAAGACAAAGATTAATCCTTTTAAGACCATTTTTTTATTTTTCATATTCACCACCCTAACACCTATTCTAAGATTTTAAACAAAACAAAAAGTATGACAAAAACTAATAACCATAAGATAAAAGCAACAATAAGACCTAAAAAACCAGGATAAGCAGAACCAAACAAAAATATACCAACAAAACCAAGAACACTATCACCATTTAATTCAACATTAATCTGTTGAGAACAACCATCACCATCAATAATAATAATACCACTATCATGTTCTTTTGGATAATCGCAAGTTATAGTGTTATATGCAAAAGAGTTTCCTTCAATAGATTGTGTTTCTTTACTTAATTGACAAGATAACCCTTCTAATCTATAATTAAAACTAACCTTATGACTTTCATTGTTAAATATCTGAAACCTTTTTTCTGGTGATTTATAGCCATACCAACCGAGCATGGAAATAACTCTATTGGCAGGTGAATAAACCTTCCAATTACAAGTTCCTGCATAACCACTACCACTACCACTGCTACCTGTTGAGGAAGTTGTAACTGTAATATCAACATCAATGCCAGGAGAAAAGATAACATCATTATTATCTGAACCAATGGATCTAATCTTTAACTTTTCATCAGGTTCAGGGTTTTGCACTAAATTTGAGAAAGTAACATTACATAATATTGAAGAACTATTAATAATGGTATTATCAGAACAAACCCATGAAATGCTTGAATTATAGTTAGGTATCCCTCCTGTTGAAACAGTAACAAAACTTAAACTACTTGCATTATAATTTCCTGTATTAGTTATGTTAATATTGGTTTGAACAACATTCTGGCCAGAATTAATTGAAGCAGTAATTTCAGCAGGATCTATAATGTCTAAGATAGCATAATTAGTTTGGCTATATTCAACAAACAAATCACTTATTTCTAAAGTTCCAAACTTTTCTGCTGAAAATTTTACAGGACAAACACTTTCATATTCATTACAACTTTCAAGAGCAGTGCTTAAATCAATACTTCTATTTATTCCTGTTAAATTACCAGGAAGTGAAAACACATTAGTTCCATTAACAGAAATATTAACATTTTCAGGATAACTCTGATAATAAATTCTAAAATTATAATCACCATTAAAAACACTTGAAGGAGAATTACAATCTTGGTTTCCATCAAAATACATATATCCTTCATCATAATCAGTATTTAAATCATAAAGAAAACCATATTTAGTATCTGACCAATCACAAGCTCTACATTCCATAAATAAATAATATGTTGAAAAAACATTGACAGTTAAATCAGGGATATTAATATCATGCCAACTTCTAAGAGTAGACCAAGTAATTTCTTTTGTAATATTACTTAAAGCAGTTCCATTTAAACTTGCTCTGATAGTAATTGTTATATTTTCTGTTCTTTCTACAAGATCCTCATTATACAATCTTATTGCTATTTTTGAAATTCTTGACAAATTTGCTATGAATGGTTGAATAGCACATTGGCTAATATCTGTTCCACCTCCACCACCATCATCAACTTCATCATCAAGAATACTAACATTAAACCCACTAATTGTTACATTAGCTTCACTAATGCTTGAATTGAGAGGTATTGTAAGATAACCAGTATAGTTAGAAGTAATATTGAAAAGAGAACCACCATCATCAAATTCATTTGTGTTTGAAGTAATAGCAAAGGTAAAACTACTTAATACAATACAAATTAAAAAAAACCATACAGCTTTTCCTTTCATTACTCCACCCTTTAACTTCTAAATAATCTTAAAAACCAATTCCACATCCTGCAAAAGTAACCACATTTAGTTATACTTGGGTTATTAACATCATCAGGATTTTCCTCAATGATAATATTTTTATCAATTTCATCATCAATATCCCCTGCATCACAGCTATCAACACAAAAGATTAAATCTTGTTTGTCAATTCTTGATCCTGTTCCTAATACTATGAACTCATTAGAAAAATCACTTATAGGTGTTTTTAATCTTATTTGGAAAAAATAACCTTCAGGTCTTAAATTATAAAACTCTACATATTCACATGGAATTCCACTATAAAAGTGTATAGAAGCATCCTCTGTAAATTTTGCAGTTAATTTCTGATTGTAACCAGGACAAATTCTACTATATGTAGATGTTCCAAATTCATCTCTTTTAGCAAACTTTGTAACAACTTTTAATGTATGAACACCTTTTTTTATTCCTGTTGTATCTATCGAATGAGTTCTTAAAACATAATTTTCCCTACCATCTAACCACAATCCATTTGCTTGAATAAAAACATCATCTATATAATAAAAAGCCATCCCATGTTGATTTAATTTATTTCCTCCATATACAACTAAACTAAAATCGTGATTAACCTTTAAATCCTCATTATAATTAATAATAGTTTTTTCCAATTCTGTATCATAATTATTTATAAAAGCATCTCCGACTACAATACTTCCTAAATCTGTAAAAAATAATACTGCTACTATAACAACAACTAAACTTGTGAATATAAGTAAGTTTTTTTCTTTCATTTCATTTTCCTCCAAAATCTAATAAAAAAAATAAAAAAAAATTAAAAAAGTCCTCGAAGCATAGTGTTCACCCATAATGCCAAAGGCGTAACCAATGATGTTGCAACTAATACAATATACACCCAACTGACAAGACTTAGATAATCCTTTACTTGTTTCTCTGCTTTAATATCAACTAATCTGATTAACAATGAAACCAGAACTGATAATATTAAAAAACCGACTAATACCCAAATTATTCCTAAAGAGAACTCAAATCCTAAGTTTCCACTTATTTGATTTAAGATTAATCCAACCAAGATGAACAATAAAGCCATCCACCATGAACCTCTCTCTCTCATTTTTTTTAACATATTTTTCATTTGTTTTTCCTCCTGCTTATTTTTTAGATAAGACTATTCCTCCGACTACAACAATTATTGCAGCAATTATTCCACCAAGTATCAAAAAATCTTTTAAAGAAGGTAAATCACAATCTTCTCTGCATTCACCATCTTCACATAATACTGTTCCTAATGGACAAGTTTGTGCATCTGGTTCATCTTCTGGACAAACGTTTCTACATTCACCATTATCACAGAAATTAGTTCCACTTGGACAATCTGAACTACTATCAGCATTACAAAGAAAATCACTTCCACAATTTCCACTCAAACAATCACTATCTAATACACATCTTTGACCATATAAACAACCAGAACATTCTCCACCACAATCAAAATCACTTTCTTTTCCATCTATTAAGTAGTTATCACATTGTGTTGCATCAGTTCCTTCATCTGTTATTTTTATATCCCATAAATCCCACCCATAATTTTCAAAATCGTCAGGATTGCAAGTGTAACAATGATTAAAACAACTTACATGAGCAACATAATCTTTTTCTTCATCAAATCGTGGATCTACATAAATTCTATAACTAACTTTTTCAGTTTGTCCTTCTTGCATATAGAATGCTTTTGTTTGGATAAATGTTTGACCATCAACACAATTTCCTGTAGATGCGTCAGAAACACCTATGCTAAACAAACCAGGATGCCACGAATTAACTACATTTTTTTCATAAAATCCAACTTCACAGATAACAACACCTGTTTCTTTGGCTTGAACATATACATCATAATCAACCCAATCATAGTGTTCAACTTTCTTTGCACCTTCAAGCCATCCTTTGTCAAACTCTGCAAGTGCATCAACACCATCATTTCTATCACAAGTATCTCCATGCCAATAATCAAGAGCAGACACCAAGCTTAAACTTAATATCATCATTAAAACAAATACAATTTTTTTCATCTTTAACCTCCACCTATATTGACACTTATAGTTTTTGTAGCAACAACTTTATTTTTTTCATCAAGAAAACTAACAATAACAGGAGTTTCTCCATAACTTAATTTAGTTAATCGTAACTTATACTCCCAACTTGCACCTTCTGATAATTCAATGTTTAATGAAGCAACTTTATTTTCAGCTTCTAATCTTAAATTTCCTTTATCAGTAAATATAGAATATAAACTAAATAATGAGGATTTTTTCCAATTACATTCTGTTCCAATAATCTCAACATCTTTTAATAAAGGATTTTTTAGTTTTATGTTACATATTAAATCATATTTAAGTTCATCTGGATTATTTGGATTTGAAGGTATCTTTGCAGGTATTAATTCACCAGCAATTAAAACTACTGCAATAATTCCAAGTACAATAAATATAATTCCAACAATTCCTAATTTTGATTTTCCCATTTTGTTTTTCCTCCTACTTCTTTTTCTTAATAGCCATTACACCAAGCAAAGATGCTAACACTATTTGTATAAATTCTAATATAGTTTCACTCATAGTTTCAAGAACATCACCAAGAACAGGTATTAAACTGATGCTATTGGCAAATAAATCTATAATACTAACAAGTATGATTAAACCCATGATTAAGATTACACTACCAAAAAACCCTTTCATTTTTTTTTCCTCCATATTGGCAATAACAAAAGAGCAACTCCTCCAATGCTAAAACCCATTAAAAAATTAAGACTAACAACCCCATTATGAATAAAATGAGGTATCCATGAGATGAAACCACCTGTTAATTGATTAGAAAACTGAACTATTGTTTCAAACAAGAATATTCCTATGTATGCACCAACATCAGAACCATAAGCCAATCTATGTGCAATCGTAAGAATAATAGATCCAATCCCAGATGATATTAAATAAGCAAAGATAAGCTGTGATGGTCTTTTCAGATTAAAACCATTAATAATCAAGTAAGATATAAGACAAACAAACAAGAATATACCTAATTCTTCAAATATACCAGGTATCCATGCTTTAAACATTAAATTAAAATAAATCTCTGAACTTGTGCCAGAAACAACTGCAAAAGCTTCCTGGTTGAATGGTTGTGGTAAGTCAATAATAGGTGAACCAAGACCAAAGGCACTTATTGAGAATATAAATGCAAGAATTAATCCAACTAATATTCTAACAGGAAAGTTATTAAAAAACTTAAAATGAGTTTTCTGATTAAAAAAGAATATCTGGTCAGCTTTTTTACTTCTTTCAATAAAAAAGATAATTAACCATGCTAAAACAACAACACCAAGTGACAAATAAAAGAATATTTGATAATAATTTTGTGAAATCAACCCTGTTGATTGTGAGAATAATATGATTATGAATGTGATAGTGGCTAATACAGAGATAACTATACCCCACTCTTTATCTTTTAATGTAGATTTCATTAACTTAAACCTCCGAAAAAATTAAAAAAAAATAAAAAAAAGTTTAAGCTGTAACGTCTGTTGTTGAGAACAGGTTACCTTCTTTGTCATAAACTTTGACATAAGACAAGACACCTTCTCCTTCTCCCCAAACTTCGTCATTTGCACCTGTGTAATCTCCAGTATTAGCTTTAATCTCAACTTTTACATTAAGGTCATCACCATCTTGGACTTTACAAGATTGAATTTCAAAAGTGTATTCATCATTGCTATCAAACAAGTCAGTTCCTTTTGCAGGTTCAAAGATTATTTTTGAGATACCACAAACTATAACTTCATATTTTTTGATACCTTCATCATAAGTTCCGTCACCATTTGCATCAATAGAGAACCCTTCTGTATCTGTAACAATAACTTTCCATCCTCTTAATTCTGTGTCATCATCAAGTGTTAAACTTATTGTATCTTTAACAGTTTGGTCAGTGCCATTTGTTAATGTAAAGGCATAGTCCTCATCTGTTGATGATCCAACTGCTGAAAAATCCATAATATCACCATCAGGTTCTTGGTTGTAATCATACAATTCTCCAAGTCCATCTCCATTTGGAATATCAATTTCTAAAAATTCAGTGTTACTTCCTGATACAGTTCCAACTAAGTAATAATGGCCAGGATATTCTTTGTTAATGGTTACAACACCACTTGATGCAGTATAACTTGTGTATAATGCAGCATCAGAGAAATCTCCTCTTGGGTTATCCCAATCTTCTGGTTTATCATCATAAACCTTTACTGTAGCACTTTCATCACTACCTGCAAATCTATCTGTCGTAATGACGGTAAAATCTACCAATTTTTCATCCCATGGACCTTCTGTATCTCCTATATTTCCCAACTTAGGTGCTGGAAACACACCAAATACTGCACCTAATGTATATATAACTAAGGCAGCTATAACTAAACCAATTACCAAGCCACCTGTTTGTGCTTTCTTTTTCATATTTTTTTCCTCCATCTTGCTAAAAAAACAAGACTTTTGGTTAAAAAATTAATTTCTCACTATATAAACTTAAAGACATAATACCGACAAGATAATGACATTTTACTGACAAATGTCAAGATAATGTCATAATAATGTCTTTAACTATTTAAACAAGAAAGAAAATATAGAAAACATGGCAGCTTGGAAGATTGCTTTATTATTTGCATTACTTATTTTTTCAGGATATAGTGCTTTGCAAGTTATTAATGATGAAGATATTAATAGCATTAATTTTAACAATCAAACATCTCTGCCAGAAACTGCTTTTTGTGTTATTGCAACCCCACAATCTTTAAACAACGTAGTTCCATCTATAAGGTATAATCTTCCAGGAATTGAAGGATATGTTCTGCCATTGAATGACATACCTTTTTTAGATGGAACTGACTTGTTTATTATGATCCCTTTATTATTCATACCATATTTGATTATGCAATATAAAGTTAAAAAATATAAGAAATGGTCAAAAGAATGGTTTAAGATATATGCAATTTGGTTTTTATTGATAATAATTGCATTCTTTATTACAAAGTTTATTTACTATCAGATATTTTTACAATGTGGCCAGAAGTTAGGGTTTTCACTAACAAAATTGATTGAAATCCGAGAACAATTTTTGGCTAATACAGAAGGATCTAAATTTGTCTTGTTAATAATTTCACTTATCAGTGGATATGCAATACTATCTTCAAGCAAAAAGAGGAAAAAGAAATGAGAATATGTAACCTTTGTGGTTTAAGATATGAAGGAACAAAAATATGTCCTTTATGTAAAGGTATAAACCCATGAACTTTGACTATGTAACAATAAAAGTAAAAATTTTCAAAGCAATAGAATGGGCTACAAATGACATTCTAAATTTTGGTATAGTTATGGGCTGTCTTATATTAATAGGTTTTCTTGTGATGAAACCTGCATTAAACTTTGACGATAAAGTATGGATGATGATATCCACTATATTTTTGACTTGTGGCTTTTTTCTGATGTTGGTCATGGCATCAAATGGAACAATAGAATTGTTTATAGCAAAAGTTATTGCTATGCTGTAAACTCTACCAGAGTTCTTTGACCTTCAACAAAACCAATCATGTCTTTAAATGTCAGACCAAAAGTATCTTTTAGAATTTCACGTTCTTTTTTCCAGGTATTGTAACAATCAAGATAAGTGTAAACTGTTTTTGGGCTTTTGTATCTCATTATATGTGATATTTCAGCAATCTTGTATCCTTTTTCCCATAACTGCGTTTCAAACCATCTTCTCATAGAATGCCATCCAACCCTATGCTTTTCATACTTTTTTCCTGTCTTAAAATTATAGCCATGATATATGACTTTATCAGCAAACTCTGGATATTTAGCCATTAACTTTTTTCTATACTTCCAGAACATATCATTGGAAACTCCTCTACAGATGTATGGTTTATCTGTTTTTGTATATGTTGGAAACAAATAACCACCTTTGAATGTGTGCAAGTTTTCAACAATGTATGTTTTTAGGTGTGCAGCAAACTCCTCAAGAATGGGAAACTCATCTTTAATATTGCTTTTTTGAATAATAACATCAATCTTATTAAATTCAGGGTTTTTGAAATCTTTGATATTTATTGCCCTAATCTCACCAATTCTTAATCCACGAAATAAAGCAAAGCCAATCATTAGTTGTAATTTTGGATAATAAGAAGATTCTTTCCATAAGATAAATGCTTCTCTTGTTGTGATAAAAGAGTTTGTTTTTTTCTGTTGGATTTTGTCTACTGTTCTCAAAGCAAGTCACCAATAGTTGTATGATTTAATTTATAAGAATATGTTATATTTTTTTCATGTTTTTATCAAATAAGCTTTTAAATAATTATGTATTATTTCATCAGCTTTAAATATAACATACTTTTTCCCTCTACTAAGAATTAGTTACAATGATTTTTTTTTACAGTGGCTACCACCACTAAAAAAATCAATTATTTTTCTTTAATTAACAAAATAAAACTATTATGTACATTACCAAACTTATGAAATTCAACAAGTTCAAAATTAGGATTGTTCTGTTGCCATTCTTTAAATGCTTTATATTCACTATGTTTGTAATCAGTAAACCACCCATAAAATTCATCAAAAACAATAATGCTACCATTTTGTAGATAAGGTGTGGCAAAGTCTAATGCTTGTTTTGTACTTTCATAAATATCACAATCAATGTATAACACAGAAATTTTCTTAATGTTACGATGTTTAACAAGCTGTTTATTACAAGTATCTTTATAATATCCTTTCACAACTTCAACCTTAATATCATCTGTTTCATATTGTTTTAAGTTTGATTTAACAATTTGATAATTTGTTTTAAACTTGCCCTTTTTAATAATTTTTAACTTTGATTTTATTAAAGGCATTCCTTCAAAACTATCAAAGGTTATAATCCTTAAAGGAACTTTATATTTATCTGCCAATCTCATTGTCAAAATTGTACTATTCCCTTCATAAGTTCCAAATTCAAGCCAATCTCCCCTTAACTTCTCAAATCTCAAATAACCAAGAATTGTTTTGATTAGTTTATATTTAGGAGAGGGTAAGGTATAATAAAATAATTCTTTCAGTTTAAATTTCATTTTCCACCCCACAAGTGATTTCTATAAATTTTCTTATCTTGTAAGTATTTATAATTTTCTATATCATTCACCTTTTAGTTTTTGTATATCCATCATAAGCAGTTATTGGTAGTTTCATCAGAACACCTCAAAAGCTTCATTTCTAATTAAAATCTGTGAGAAAGATGTGTTGTTAGGATACACCATAACCCCATCCACTTGGGATTTTTTAGCTTCTTTTAAACTTTTCTCTTGTCTATACTTCTCAAATCCTTTTAAAAGTAAATACTCAACCCATTCGGATCTTGATTTTGCTTCTTTTGGTATACTTTGCATTATTTCTTTTACTGCTAAACTTGGTCTAAATGCAACATAATTTGTCATCTTTCTCACCTCCATAAGTTATAATTAAAATTATAACATTGTTATATTTGAGTAAAACAAATCGATATATAAATCTTTCTTTTTTGTTTTACTACTGTAAAATGTAAATAAAAGTTTAAATACTCTAAAGTTTTACAAATGTTAAACAAATCAATAAAGGTGAGTAAAACAATGGTAACAATCGAGAACATAAAGATGACAAAAATAGGAAATTCATGGGGAATAATTATTCCAAGTGATTTTTTTAAACATTCAAAATTAAATAAAGATAATACATATAACGTTAGTTTTAAAGAGGTGTTACAAAATGAATGAGTTTAAGCGTTATTTTTGGGTTAAAAATACTTTTGATAGATATTATATAGCAAACCCAATAAAAGTGGCTTTAGATAAGCTCTACGGCGTTCTACGGAGTAATTTTAGCATTGTCTTAACCCTTATCTTTGGAGTTTGGAGTATTTTACAATGAAACAATCAATGATAGCGTATGATGGGAAGATAATTCCATTTGATGTTGCAATGTTCAAAGAGATGCAGAAATTAAACAATAATATTGAGCAACTAACAATGGCAGTGATAAGAATAAGAGGTGTTTAAATGAGGAAAGCAAAAGTTAAGTATGTTAGTATAGACAAAGACGTGATATTCATGGGTGGAACATATAACAAGCAGGGTGATAGTGATGACAGAAGAAATTGATGCAATGTTCAAGAGAGTAGAAAAAGGCATTGAAACTTGTAAGGTCTTGATAGAGCAATTAGATGATGACTTGGAAGAAACAAGAAAGAAAGTAGAGAAGAAAACAAAGAACATGACAACAACAGAGATAATTGAACATAGAACACTTGGCAGGATGCAAAAATGATGACAGAGAAAGAAATGCAGGAAGAAGTTGAGATTAACGTGCAGAAACAAAGACCAGATGCTTTAAATTATGTTCCTGATGAAGAAAAACAAGAAAAAAAGGATTATGAGGAAATGTTCATAGATTGTGAGTAATGTTCACCTCTTTTTCCTCTGATGCCGATTGGTTTCTAATCCATTCCAATCAAATTCCACCTCACAATGGATTAAGGCATTAGGGGTTTTTTTTTAATATAACATAGGAGGAAAAGAAAAATGGCAAATTTTATGGTGGGTGTGATAACAACAATAGTTGTTTATGGAATTATTAAATTAATTATGAACAACATAGACAAAAGTGTAGAAGCTGAAAAATTGTTTCTTTCTTTATTGAACAATGAACAAAAAGTTGCTTATTATGAATGGAGATATACAGGTGGAGGTGTAAAATAATGGCAGATGAAAATTTTATTGAGTTAGAAAACGTGCAAGATGCAAATAGGGTTGATATGACAAAATACAGATTAGTTGAGAATATGTCAGCTAAGATGGGTAAGTGGATCTTTGTTAAAAGAGTTAGGAAATGAGTTTAACAAGTCAAATTGATGTAGATGGTAGACTTAACAGAATTTTAGATTTTTTAAAAAAGTCTGAATTACCTGAAAAAACAGGAATTTTGTTTCAAAAGTTCATTACTTCTGAAAAAATTGTTTTTAATTACAAAACATGGCAGAGAGATATTAGTGAATTAGGACAAAGAGGATTGATTTCTGGTAATTTGGTTAGAGGTGGTGCATTTGGCACTACAACGATAATCACAGAGGTTTCTAAATGAACAGAGAGATAGCAAAGAAACTCAATGACAAGGCCAAAGCAATGGCATGGGCTTTTTCTAAGCCAGAACGTGAGTTTAATGGAACTAATGAAAGTTTTGAAGTTCATAAGATAAATCCATTATCAGAAGATACTGCAGCAGTTACTTATAACAAATCATCAGGCAAGAAGGCACTGATGTTTTTTTATTATAGAAAAAATGGTGGTGGAAATTGGCATTGTTGGTTTCCAACAGATAGCCATATTCTTGGTATGCAATACTTTGGAGAATTAAAACTAAAAGTTGAGGTCTTTAATTTCGATAAGAATGAGATGTAAAGCAATAGTGAGATCTGGAAGACAATGTGTAAATGATGCATTTCCTTTTTCAGAATTTTGTGGTTGCCATCTTAGTAATACAAAAAGAAGTTTGAAAGTTAAGGAACAAAGTGATACCCCCTCCCCATTGCTTCCATTAGAAAATAAAAAATGAAAAAAGAAGTATATGACAAAAAGTTATCAGAGTATATCTATAGTCGAACTAAGCCAATTTTTGAGAAAGTTCTACAGGAAAAACTTCCGAGTAGTATGACTACTACTGAAAAAAAGTTCAGAATTGTATGGCGACCTAATAATTATAGACGACAAATGGAAGTGAGGGAAGGAACAAAAACTCTAAAAACCACTATTACAACCCACTATTCGTGCCACTTACCAATGACAAAAGAGGAAAAACCAAAAGTAAACTATACACCACACACAAACATTCTATCAATCAAAAATTACAATCCCCAAATAACAATTCAATATGGTAAAAACACACTGACAGGGATATGGTCACAGAGAGTGATAGATGGTAAAAAACAAGTGTTCTTACTTGAAGGAAATAATATTGAGGAAGTAACAAGCTTACTGATAAAACATAAGGAAAAGATTGAGAGGAAGATAGATGCAGCACTTATTGAATTTGCAAAGAAGTTCAAAATAAAATATCCATATTCTTCACCAAAACATACAAGGAGTGAAGATATGATAAAAGGAGAAGAATATCTTGACAATCTTCCTTCTGACATGGTGATACATGATACATATTTCAGGAAAGTTTACAAAAACCAGGTAGAGTTCAAGTCAGGGAAAGGAGAGGAACATTCAGCAATCAGAGTTAAGAACTATATAAAAAATCGTTGCTTGGAAGATATAACACCAAAGATAACAGACCAATTAATCCTTCTTAATCAAAAATATGATATGAACATAGATGTAACAAACAGATTAGTGGAACAATTAGACTTACACTTATCAGTTCTAAAAGGCATAGATACAAGTTTCAAGACATTCAATAGTCTGCTTAACAAGAAAATAGTTGTTGAGAAACTAATAGGACAAACACAAAAAGGGCTGAACAAATGGATCTAATCAAAGGAGTGACAGACGTTGATGGTTTGGCATGGGATAATCCTGTGCAGAAATATTGTAAATTGTGCGACTTTGCACCAATAACGTCATTAGATTACTGCATTAAATGTGGTGGAGAATTAAAGGTAATAGAGAGATGATAATTAAGGTTTTATGGTCACTGCTGAAATCATTGTTAATAATAGTTGGAACAATCACAATTGGAAAACTACTGCTTGACTTATATTTTATATTGATTATGGGAGTTGGGAAATTGATATACAAATACTATAATTGGAGATTTAAGAGATAAAACATGATAGAAACTAAACACAAACACAGATTAAAAGTTATGAGTGATTATGTAATTGGAAATAAAATTTTAGATATAGGATGTTATAATCTACAAAATATATATTTAAAAGATAGTGATGGTATGGACATATTAAAACCAGAAATCAAGTATAATATTTTTTATAAACATGATGTAAACACAGATTTTCCAATTAAATCAAATACTTATGATACAATATTGGCAGGAGAAATAATTGAGCATCTTAATAATCCACATCATTTTTTATCTGAATGTAATAGAATATTAAAAGATAATGGTAGATTAATTTTATCAACACCAAACATTACAAATTTCTTTAACATTTTCGTATGTTATAAAAAACTAAAACTAAATGTTATCAGAGAATTCCATGACCATATAATAGAACTATCACCACTATCACTAAAAAGACTTGTTATTTTAACAGGTTTTAAAGTAATTCATCATAGAGGATTAGCAATTCCTATGCCATTAATTTCAAGAATTAATAAATTAAGAGGGATATTCAAAACCAAGAATTTGTTTTTATCAGGTTTACAAGTCATGGTATGTGATAAGGTGACTACATGAACATTTTGGATTATGTTGCGAGAGCAAAATTATATATGGGCAGGACAATGGGGTATATAAACATTCTTAATCAAATAATGTTATTATTTCTTGTATTATCAAATTTAAACACAGAATATGGTTTTAACATTAGATTAAGTAAATGGATGATACCAATAATAATTACATGGACATTTTTTTTAATAATTTTTGGTTATTTTGATACAAAGTTTGGTATGTGGAGTAGAGAAAGTAAATATGGACAAAGACAAGGATATATAAAAGATATATTTGATAAATTAGAAATAATAGAGGAGAAATTAAAAAATAAGAGATAAGATGGGATATTGGGAACAAGTATTGCAAGAATACAGTTTTGATGAAGTTGTGAGGTTAATGAATGAAGAAGAAACCTAAATACACAAGGAGATGCAGACGTTGTGAGGAATTGTATAAGACAACCTGCAAATGGGGAAAGATATGTGACGATTGTAGATTACCAACAGGTGTAATGACAGAGGAAAGACTAAAACAATGTTAGACTTAGAAAAAAAAGAGATACAGGCCAGGATAAAGATATTGAAACATTTGAAGAATAAAGAGTTTTATGCAGCAATCCAGATAGACTTTTTAAGAACACCTGTAAATGAGATATACCAAAGATGCACAAAGAGATTGTATGGTTCAAGACAAACAGAAAGGATCTTAAAAGACATGGTGCAATTAGAAAGTGCAGAGATATTCACAGTTAAGCGTAAAAAAGAAGTATATTACAAGATAACAAAAAAAGGACATGAGCAGTTGAAAATCTATATTAAATTCATCAAACAAGATTATGAAGCTGTTAAAAGTTACTATGAGGAGTTACTTGCAGGAACATGAAAAAAGAAACCAAAACTTACGTGGGGATAGCAATTTTTATCATATTGTTATTTGGCTTATTCATAGCCATAAACCATTATGTAATTCAACCATACAAACACACACAAGAACTTGAACAAAACGTAACAGAACTTACAGAGTTTATTGAAGAAAACAGAACAATCACAGTAACAGAGGAAGGGGAAGAAGTAAAAAATAATAATTGGATATTTGCTATAATCATAATAATTCTAATTATAGTTATCATAGTTCTTGTTTTAACCAAACAAAGCAAAGGTGTTGAAGATGCAAAACATAACATGGAAGAAATAATAGATTTCTTACGAGGAACACCAGATAAACAATTTCTTAATGCTTATTCAAAAAAAAGACTATATGGCAGATATTATTTTAGTTATGGATGGTATGTAGACAAACCATTGGCACTTGTAACCTTCTCAACACTTAAAACATGGGGAGAAGAAGTTGAACATTCCAACACAGAACCAAAGAAAGCATACCATTATGGCTTTTTAATCAACATGAACAATCTAAAAGACATTCAAGGGATATATCCAGGATGGACATTAAAAGAAATGAAAAAGGAAATATACAAGACAAGAATAGGTATGGAGTTCATGCAATTAGACAAGACAGATAAGCCAACAATAGAACAGATTGCACTGATAGAACACATGAAAGAAAGTGGCAATATTGAGAAGAAAGCAAAAGAATTGTTACCAATGTTTGAGTTGATGAAAGAATGATTGAATTTGAATTTATATTTCCAAATCACAGTTACATAATAGGTACAGGAGTTTATTTTTTAATAGTCTTAATACCTTTATTTAGCAAAAGAAACAAGAACATCAGAAACATTTTATTTATGAAATCTATCTTCTGGCCAATCATATTTACAGTTTTAATTTACTTTATCTTAGGAATACTAAAAGGAATAACAGGGTGGAACTTATGAGTAATAATAATGTATGTGAAAGTTGTAGGAAAAAAGGGAATGAATATCTATATCCAAGAAGAAAAGAAATTGGTTTTTTCAAATCATGGTTTAAATCACCAGATGAATGGGTATGTGGAGAATGTCTTATTAGAGAAATTGGAGTTGGTGATGAATAATGGAAAGACCAGAATATATTGGAAAAGCATTAAAATTAAGTAGTGTATTATTGGGAGTGGTTTGTTTAATTATAATGTTACTTTTTCTTTTAGTTTTAAATGTATCAGCAACAGAGTTCATAGATCCAAACACTTGCTACTATGAAAACATAAGTGTTGGCTTGAATGAAACTTATAACTCAACAATAGAAGTGTGCTGCAATAATGGAACATACTCAATATCAGATATAAATGTTGATTTGACACCTGGCAGCACAGAAGAATTCACAGAAGATTTGTGCCACATAACTGCATCATGTTCATCTTGTGATTGTGAAGCATCACCAAACAAGTGCATATATGAAGAAACATTAAGACCAGGAGAAACAGAAACACATCAGAGTTCAGTGTGTGATATAGAAGTAAAATGCAGAGAATGTGATTGTGAAGAAGAAATTAATGAACTCTATGATTATGAAGTTGAATATAGCTTTTATTATGATAAAAAAGATAATTATTTCAAGATAGAATTTCATAACAAGACAATAATAAGTGATAATGATGAAGATTGGTCAAATTTGATTAATATTAAAGGTAAAATTCCTTTTGAATGTCCTGGCACAATATCAGAAGATAGTCCAGAGAGTATTCTTAAACAATGCAAAGACGTTGTTCCTGTTTATTGCACAGAAATGTCAGGATTGTTAATTGGACAGAATAAAGCTTGTAATGAGGATTTAAGAGGGTGTAGAGCAGAGAATAAAGATATTACAGGGTTAGTATGTGTGCCAACAAAAGAATACTCTGAATTGGTCGCAGAGCATAATCTCACCAATGGAAATCAAATTGTTTGTGCAGAAAAAGAAGGTAGATTGGAAACTCAACTTAAAGATAGCAAAGAAACAAACTTTGTTTTATTTTTCATAATTGTATTATTAGGAGGATTTAATGGTGTTTTAGTTGCCAAGTTAAAAAAAGGCAAGATGCCAAAGGTTCATTATTAAGGAGGAAAAAAGAATGGCAGTAATAGTATGGGTATTTTTAATTATAATCATAGTTGGAGTAATTTGGATCATGATGTATATGCAATCCAAACAAGAAGATAGAGAAGTATATGGTAGGATTGTCAGGATTGAGAACATGGCCAATGGAGATAAAAGTGTTGTTGATACAGGATGGGATAGTGCAAAGCCAGAAGATTATCTGTTTCAAGATCCAGACACTAAACAATGGTGGTGTTGGACAATAGACAAGCAATGGTTTGCCAAGAAACAAAAACATATTTTTTCAAGTAAACCTTTAGTTAAAGAAAGACATACACATACTGACATTTATGATGGTGTTGAGATTATTGTTGCAGATAGACTTAATCAAATTGTAAAATTAGAATATGAGTTTAAGAAACTAACAAATGAAAATGGAAGTTTAAAAGTTGATAATATGGAACTTGCAACAAAATTAAAAGTAAAAACACAAGAAGTTCTTGACTTAATTACAGGAACTCATAAAGAAATGATATTACCTGCATTTCCAAGTAAAAAGAGATAGGTGTAAAGATGGATATAGAAGAAATAGAAAAGAATATTGAATATGTTGAAAATCAAACACATAATATTTTCAACTTCAAAGTCAATAATGAAATCTCAACAGAAACAATAAGGAAATTCAAAGTATTGTTAAAAAAAAGATATTATTGGGAAGCTTGTGAAGTAATAGAACCATTGATTAATGAATTTGAAAAAGCATTGATTAAAAGTGAACCTATTGCAAACTTACGAAAAGCCCACTTTGATACACTAAAAGAATGGTTAAAAAATGTTATTCGAAAGCATAGAAAAGAATAGATTGAATGAATTTTTGATGAAAAATCAAATTCCATTAGGTATGAATTCATTTAAAGGAATATCAAGAACCAAGATAATTTCACTTCCATATAAAAAACATAGAGGTGCATTGGGATTGATTGGAGAAAGTGGAACAGGTAAAACAACATTGTTGAAAAGAATATATGCTTATTTATTGGGTTTGTATCAAATAAAATATAACTATACAAGGCCAGGAATAATCTTTGATCCACAAAGTGAAGACCATCACAGGTCAAAATTCAAGAATTCAAGAGCATTCAATTTATTCTGGCAACAGGGAGAGAAACCATTTGGTTTGGATAAAATAGAATGTTATGTTCCATATTTCATAATTGAAGAAAGCCATTCATTCGATAAACCATTTGCTTTTTCAGTTGAAGAATTTACAACAAAAGATTTTATAACTCTTGGCATGGGTTCAGGTGCAGCAAAGAGAATTCATTATTTAATTAAATCAAATCCAAACTCTGCAGATGATATTGATTTGTTATATGAAGCATTAAACAATTTACCAACAAACAACACAGAAGTCAAAAGATTGCCAGAGAATTATATGTTTAAACTTGATAGATTTGTTGTTTCAAGTTCTAAAAACTCTATGATGGATAATTTCACGATTGCTTATGAAGATAATGTTTTTGTAAGTAAGAATAGTGAATATTATAGAAAAGACTTCATACAAGAACTCAAAGAAGGAAAGATAATTCTGATAGATTTACATCAAGAAGAAAGATATTATCCTTTATATGCAGGTAAGATTATGAGAGATACTTATTTGAAAAGAAGGGAAGCAGACAGGTCAGGAAAAGAAAAAGATTTTCCACCACCTGTCATAATATTTGAAGAAGCAGATTTAATGTTGCCAAAAAAAATATCAGAACATAGTGGTTGTTTGTTTTGGTTAAAACAAATCTTAAAGAGAGGAAGAAAATATGGTTTCTATACTATCTTATCAACACAGGAAGCATCATCAATGCACGAGGATGTAAGAAACCATACAAGAACATGGATTATTGGAAAGATAATTGAACAGGATATAAAATATTTTCAAGAGATATTCCCAAACCATATAATCAATGTTATCAACAATCTTGATAAGTCAAAATATGAGTTTTGTATTATTTATGACAATAAAACTTTTGATACGTTTTACGCATGGAATTCACCATTAGAATTGAAGAGAGAGAGAACGTTTGGAAGGGAAGGGGGGGTGGCATAAATATATATCTTTAGATATAAGCTAACAGAGAAATTATTGATAAAATGACATATATTATTTACAAAAAAACAGGGAACTTTCCAAAAGCTTGGGAAAAGGTTACAACTATTAAGAACTTGTTTCCAAATAATAGTTTCTTGCAAAAACAATATGGATTAAATGATGAAACTATAATTAAGATAAATCATACTAAAAGAGCAAATTCAAAGTTTAAGTTTAAAGGTTACAGAACAGCATTCAAACATATCTTTTCAGGATCTATTAAAGAGTTTGAGGAGTTCTGTTTGAAATATTATCAAGATAATGTGTGGAAGAAGAAGGAGGAAAAGAAAGATGATTAAAGTGGCCATATATGCCAGAGTGAGCATGGAAGAAACAGATAAAGGAAATAGTAGATATCAAGATCCAATGAACCAAATAGAACCATTAGAGAATTGGGCTAAAGGTCAAGGATGGCAAGTGCATGATATATATGTAGATAGGGGAAGTGGTGCAAACCCTGCCAGGAAAGAATGGAGAAGGTTAATGAATGATGCTATGTTAAGAAAGTTTAAAATAATATTAGTATGGAAACTTGACCGATTCAGTAGAGAAGGCATTAGTCAGGTATTTGCTTATGTAACAAAGTTAAACAAGCGTGGGATAGCATTAAAATCATTTACAGAAACTTGGCTTGATACAAGTGAGGAAAACATGATGCGTGATATAACTCTTGCTGTGATGGCATGGGCAGCAGCATTTGAAAGGGAACAAATAAGCAGAAGAACAAAAGCAGGAATACAAAGAAGGAAGAATTTAGGAGTTTACAAAGGTGGAAGGCCAAAAGGATCTAAAGACAAAAAAGGGAGAAAAAAAAGGGGGGTAACAATTTCTTACGTCTAAACTGATGTAAGTTAAGAAATGCCCATTAAAAAAATGAGTTTAACAAAACGACATGCAGATGATTTAGCAGAGAAAGGATTTGTTTGTGCAATTTGTTATAATGACAACCACACAACACAAGAACATAATGAATATTTAGATTATACAGAAAATGGATGAAAAATTAAAACTTGAATGTTTGAATAAAGCAAAAGGAGAAAGAAATACTTTACAACGACTAATAAAAAAACTAAATAAAGAATTAACAG
>JAIOSD010000032.1 GCA_021107835.1 archaeon | reverse complement strand
TTTCCATTCTATATTTATTTCTTGAATATATTGTTTTACGTCTGGATCTGTTTCTATTCTTACTTCTATTTCTTTTGCGTAAATATTTTTACAGACTTCTGTTATTGTTTCTAAATCTGAACCCGGTGATGCAGTTAGTCCTACTATTCTTTCAAAATTTGCTACTTTGTGATATTGTTTACTTACCCAAGTGTAAGAATAATCTTTTACAGCTCTATGAGCTTCATCTAAAATAAGTAAACTAAATTCCTTTAGATTTATTGCATCATTTATTATATCGTTTTCTAATCCTTGGGGGGTGCTTACTATTACTTTAGAAGTTTTGTAGAGTTCCTTTCTTTTTTTTGGGGATATTGCTCCTGTGAAAAGGGCAATCTCTTTTATGTTTGTAGATTCTTGAAATTCTTTTGTTATTTGATTTGCTAATGGTTTGGTTGGGGTTAAGAAGAGTGCTTTTGATTTTGGATATTTATTTAATCTTTCTATTGTTGCTAATATTCCACATTTCGTTTTTCCCATACCTGTTGGAAGCACTATTAATGTATTTGCTTTTGCACAAGTGTGTAAAATTGTTTCTTGGTATAATCTTGGTTTAAAATTTGTTATTTTATGCATGGAATTTAGTAAATTGTTTGTTGTTTATAAACTCTTTTCTGGTCCGTGGCAAGCTTAAATATTCCTTATAAGCAAATTTATTTAAAGGATCTTTTACAACAAACTAATATGGAAATTAGGTTTGCGAATAAAAAAGATGCTGGAGAAATATCTAAGGTTTATCAAGGTTGGTCTAAATTTAAAGGGATTTTGCCTGATGAATTAATTGAACATGAAACAAAAGGAGAAATTTTTAGTGATATATCTAGTAAGAATAAAAAATACATTATTGCAATAGTTGATGGCGAGATTATTGGTGCTTGTTATATTGAGATTTCTTTTATTAAATTACAAACTATTCGTTTAGGTAATATGTTGGTAAAAGAAAAATATAGGGGAAAAGGAATAGCTCTTGGACTAATAAATAAAATAAAAGAGTTTGCATTAGAGAATAATGTTAAGAAGATTTGGTTATGGACTCAAGAAGAGCTTATTGATGCAATAAAATGTTACGAAAAAAACGGTTTTAAATTAGAGGGAAAGCAAAAGTCACAATTTTGTGGAAAAGATGTTTTGTTATACGGTTTTATTTTATAAGATCAAGTATTTTTGTGTAATGTAAAAGTTAGTAAAATTAATGCAGTTATTATGGATAATATAATAGTCCAAATTAGGGGTAAGAATTGCATGAAAATTATTGCTGCTCCAATAAATACTATTCCGAAAACATACAAACCAAGAGAACTAAAGAAGATTTTGGCACCATCTAGTCCTGAAAAAGGAATCATGGAAAATATGGCAACCATATAACTTATTTGAACTAAACGATTAAAACCAGTAAATTGGGTTAATATTAATGCTAATAATAAACAAGCTAATGGTCCTGCTAAGTGTATTTTTGCTATTTCTAGTTCAGAAATGTGCCTGTATTTTTTTCCAAGTCTTTTTTTAGTTATTTCTGTTATTTCTGAACTTCCTACTGCCGCAAATTTAATGTATCCATTGAATAATAATGCGAGGAGTACTGGAATGATTACACCCATTTTTATTGTTTTGAAACTTTTTCTAAAGAATTTTATGTTTCCTATTTTAGAACTTGCTGTAAACCAGAATCGCTTTATACTCCAAATTCTAAATGTTGATTTTGCTCCAAATTTATTGGCTGCTAATTTATGGGCTGTTTGATATATTAATAAAACTATTAGGGAGAGTATTGTTGTTCTTAATAAATTTGTCAAGCCAATACTTAGATTTACTTCCCCGTAACCCCATTGCCTAAATGAAAAAATAAAACCTAATACTAATGCACCTAAGAATAAACTTCTTATTTCTTTATTATCAAACAATTTGTTTTCTTGCATTTTTTATAATATTTATTATTTCTTCTTTGTGTCCTGCCCCAACTATTGCAAGTATTTTTTCTTCTTTATTTTTATACATTAGATTATTTAAGTTTTTTGCCATGACATTATTTCTTTCAACAACCAAAACTTGATATAAGGTAGGATATCTTTTTTTGAACTCTAAGGTTAATTTTTTAATTGCTTTTTTTTCTGGAACTTTTGATAGGTCAAATTCTATTTTACTTTTTTTGTGGAAACTTCCAATTAAGAAGTCAAATAAAAATTTGAATTTTTCCTTCCATGTTATTTGTTTTGATAATCTTTGTAGTGTAATTCTTATATCTTGATCTATTAGGGCCACTTTTATAGTGTGTTTTTTTGCTAGTTTTAATGCTATTAACATTTCTGATCCTGGTTTGGTATCTACTAATTTTCCTAATTTTTTTTCAATCCATGCGCCTATGAGATTAAAGAATAAACCTGTTACACCTATTTTTTTTAAATCTTTAAATCTAACACTTTTTTGTCTTTTGTTTAAAAGAGATGAAAGTCTTAGTTTATCTAGTTCTAGGGCAATTATATCGGGTTTTTCTTCTAGAATGAATGTTTTTACCTTCTCTATACTCTCTCTCGCTATATGAGATGTGCCTATTATTTGGAGATTTTTATAGTTCATTTAGAAAAGAAAAATATATAAAGTTTAAAAGACTTCTCTTTATTCATATTGGGAGGCCATGATAATGTTAAAAACTAAAAAAATAAGTGATGTTTATAGTATGGAGGTGTATACTGATTCTGGAGAGTATTTTGGAGATATAGAAGAATCTATTTTATCCTCTAATAAAGTATTTGGATGGAGAGTTAGGGCAACTAAAAGATCTTACTTAAATAAGATACTTGGTGGTGCTAAAGGGGTTATTGTGCCTCATCAACTTGTGAAAACTATTGGTGACATAATGATTATTAGCAAAGCAGCTATTCCGAGTTATAATGAAGAGTCTGCTACTGAAACCGAAGAAAAACATAACTTTTAAATACTCTTAACTCATATTTTCTTAATAATGGCATCTGTTTTAAGAGGGACAATAGATTTTTTGAAAGACTTTGGATTGTTTGATGTAATCTTACCTTTCTTATTGATTTTTGCAATTGTTTTTGCAATCTTAGAAAAAACTATGATTTTGGGTAAGGAAAAAGATGATCCAAAACAGAATTTAAATTCTATTGTTGCTTTGGTGATTGCTTTATTATTCATTTCTGCTAATAAGGCAGTAAATTTAATAACCGATGCTTTGCCAAATATTGCTTTGTTAATGGTTATTATTATATCTTTCTTACTTATGATTGGGGTATTTTGGAAATCAGGAGAATTTGATTTTACAGATAAACATAAGAAGTGGTATATTTTCTTTACTTTTATTATTTTTATTGCACTTGTTCTTATTTTCTTAGGTGCATATGAATATTCTGCAGGTGTTAGTTTGTTGTCTCATCTTCTTGGTTCTGTTGGTACGGGGATTGGAGATGATGTGCTTACTGGTGGAATTGTTCTTGTAGTAATAGTTGGGGTTATTTTATGGATTGTAAAAAAACCTGCTGGT
>JAIOSD010000051.1 GCA_021107835.1 archaeon | reverse complement strand
CCAGAACCTCGCGTGCTGGACCGGACTACACTACAGGAGCATAACTAATCTGAGAAAACTTTTAGTTTTTAAAGTTATCCACAATAAGAAATACTTATATATTTTGCTAGGTTTCCTCTTTTATGGAAGATATTGTTAATCAACATTATAAGATAGGGGGAGAAGATTTTTATGCAGACATTACATTTGAAAAAACCACAAACCCTTATGCTGTTATAGCAAAAATAAGATATCACAGAAGAAAAACAAACCCTCAAAAAGAAATAGGTGCATTAGAACTTAAACTATCAAACCGTATTGCAACTAGTAATGGAAAAGGAAGATTTAAAGCGAAACTCACATCTTCAGATAGAAAACACATCAGAAGAGCAATAGCAATGTCAGAACAATATAATAAATTAGGCGTGCACAAGATATTAAATTTAAAATAGTCCCGCCAGGATTCGAACCTGGGTCAATGCGCCCAGAACGCACGATGTTGGACCACTACACTACGGGACTTTAAGATTCATATAATTAAACAATTTATAATATTTACTAAAAACCATAAGATATAAAAATAGAACAAATTAAATCTTTTTTATGTTATTTACAAATAAACTATTCAAGCAAGAAATAGATCAAGAAGTACATGATAATTTAATCAGATTTAGTTTAGGGACATTTGAAGATAGAGCACTAATGAAAATAACAATAGCTAAAGGTAAACTAAAAGTAGATGCTTCTTATGACTTACTAAAAGATATAACAAAAATAATTGCAGAAAATATAGATAAGATAAGCATCAAAGGAAAAGTTATACAATCAAAGAAAAAAGATGAATTTGATAAAGAAATTTCAGGAGAAGAATTAAAAGAGCTTTGTGAAAAAAACACATTCGTTTTACTTAATCTCACTTTTGGAGAATACAGTGTTGAAGTTGGAAAAACAATACCAAAACCTGGAAGTGCATTAAAGAAGAATTTCTGTAAATGCATTCTACCCATAACTCTATTAAATAATTTCACAGATTTAAAAGATTTTAAAAAATTAGAAATTTCCCATACCTTTGTAATAGAAGAAGTAATAGTTCCTGAAGAATACAAAAATGATTTTGCACAAGCAAGAATTCACGCAAAAAGAAAAGGAAAATTAATAAGAAAAATAGTTCTTGATAAAAAAGAATCACAAAAAGAAATAGAATTTGAGGCATAAAATTCAGAAACCCTTAAATATACCAAAACTTAAATTTAATCAATGGCAAAGAAAAACGATTCAAAAGGATATGCATTCATAACAACATTCTTTAGTATTATTGGATTTCTTATTGCATTACTTGCTTGGAGAAAAGATAAATATGTAATGCATTATGCTAAACAAAGTCTAGTAATATTCATAGTTTCTGTTGTTGGTGGAATTATTGGAGGAATCTTTAGTTGGCTACCTGTTTTAGGAAGTATAATCTCTACAGCTATAAGTTTATTAGTAACAGTGTTATGGATTTTTAGTTGGATATATGCTCTTTCAGGGGAAATAAAAGAAGTTCCGCTAATAGGGCCATACGCACAGAAAATATCTCTTTGATTTCATAGAATACAAAGCAATAAAACTTTTAAATAGTTTTATAATAAAAAATTCTATGAAAAAATTATTTACATCAGAGTCAGTTACACAAGGTCATCCTGATAAAGTGTGCGACCAAATATCAGACGCAATTCTAGACGAGTGTTTAAGCCAAGATCCAGATTCAAGGGTAGCTGTTGAAGCTTTAATAAAATCTGGATTAGTGGTTGTTGCAGGCGAGGTAACAACAAAAGCCAATTTAGACATAGAAAAAACAATAAGAAAATTACTTTTAGAGATTGGATATACAAAAGAAGAATATGGGATTGATGCAAATACTTGCAAAATAATAACCCACTTAGAAAAACAATCGCCAGATATTTCTCAAGGTGTTACAGAAGGAAAATCCAAAGAACAAGGAGCCGGAGATCAAGGAATGATGTTTGGTTATGCCTGTGATGAAACTCCCGAATTAATGCCATTACCTATTGATCTAGCACACAAATTAACACAAAAATTAGAAAAGATTAGAAAATCAAATGAATTAACATATTTGAGGCCAGATGGGAAATCTCAAGTTACAATAGAATATGAAGATTCAAAACCAAAACGAATCCATACAGTGCTTGTTTCAACCCAACATGATGAAGGGGTTTCTTATGATACTTTAAAAAATGATATAATTGAAAAAGTAATAAAACCTATTTGTTCTGATTACTTGGATGAGGATACAAAATATTTAGTGAATCCAACTGGAAAATTTGTTCTTGGAGGCCCATATGCAGATGCAGGACTAACAGGAAGAAAAATAATAGTAGATACTTATGGCGGCATGGGAAAACATGGTGGCGGAGCTTTTTCTGGAAAAGATCCTTCAAAAGTAGATAGAAGTGCAGCTTATGCTGCAAGATATATTGCTAAAAATTTAGTTGCAAATAAATTATGTAAAAAGTGCGAAGTGGGTTTAAGCTATGCAATTGGGATGGCAGAACCAATAAGCATAGCAGTGGATACTTTTGGAACTTCTGAAAAAACAGAAAAAGAATTAATAGCCCTTATAAAACAAAATTTTCCTTTAAAACCAGCAGAGATAATAAAACATTTCAACCTAAAAGCTCCAATATACCAAGACACCTCAACATACGGGCACTTTGGTAATTCTAATTATGCTTGGGAAAAAATAATAGAAATATAAAAAATTATTTCTTTCTTTTTTTAGCTTTCTTTTGGAAAAATGCAAGGTAAATTATTGAAAGTATACCTGCTGTATTTAAGACAAACATAAACACAAACCAAATTATCTGATTATTTCTTCCAGACTTCCATAAAGCAATTCCTTTCCAAATAGCACCCCAAATTATAAATGGAATAAACCACGGAGATGCGATTAAACTTTCTAAAACCATAATAAAAGATTAAATAACTATTATTTAAACTTTACTGGAGTTAATCGTTTTTAGCTTTTGGAGCTAGCTCTTTTAATCTACTTATTACTCTATAATCCCAACCCACAAAACCAAATCTAACCTCATCTTCAAAAACTAATTCCAACTGTCCCGGAGGATGCAATTCAGGATCTTCAGGCAACAAATCATATATCTCTCTTGGAACATCAACGACGCTACGATTATCTAGTCCATTTTCTGTTTGAACTCGATACCCCCCAACTTGTTTAGAATCCATTTTACCTCTTAATATCGAGAATAATCTTCAATTAAAAAGCATTTCTATAAATCAAAACTTATTTAATCTTTTATAAACTAACACAAATATGTTTAAATTCGTAAAAAAATATAAAGCAAAGAAAGAAGAGAAAAAAAGAATAACACAAATAGACAGATTTAACACCGCACTAGCTAATTTTGAAGTTAATTCTCCAGAAAGGGGGGAGTTTAAAGAATTTATACAACACTTCAGAGATCACTCGTTAATCATGTTAATAATAGGTAGGCGAGGAGCAGGAAAAACAGCTTTAGGGATGAAACTAGTTGAAACTGGGGCAATTTTAAATAAAAAACCTTATGTTATTGGTTTTTCTAATTCTAAAGTTCCATCATGGGTAAAAAAAGTTGAATATTTAGAGGAAATTCCAAATAATTCATTAGTTCTAATTGATGAAGCAGGCATATCTTTTTCTGCTAGATCTTCAATGAAAACAGAAAATAAAAAACTAGCTGAATTATTATCCATTGCCAGGCACAAAAATCTAAGTTTGATATTTATAACTCAAAACTGTATGCCCCTAAAAACAGAAATTATTACAGAAGAAGGTGTCAAAAAATTTAAAGGACTTAAAACTGGCGATAAAGTTTTGTCTTATAATTTAAACAAGAACAAACTAGAATTCAAGAAAATTTATGTTTCTTCAGCTAAAAAGAAACAATTAATAAAAATTGAAACCGAAGATGGAAAGATAATTGAATGCTCCCCAGATCATAAGTTATTAATAAAGAAGGGGAAAAAGATTGTAAAGAAAAAGGCTAAAGATTTGGTAATGGAAGATAGTTTATTTAAGCCATTAAGCATTTAATTTTTGGGCATACTCATTATACAGTAATACACAATCTCTAGAACAAAATTTCGCTTTTCCTCTTTTTCTATCTGCTGGATTTGGAGAAAATATTTTTCCACAGTTTAAACAGGTAATCTCATTTTTCCTTTTTGTATTTTCTTTTTGGCATTCTACTGTACAAAACCTTCTTTTTTTATATGATCTCTTAATTGAAAAGAGTTTACCACAATTCTGGCATTTCAATTTTATTCTATGATATTCAATTAAACAGTTTCTATTGCAAAAATGATGTTTATCCACTCGAGAAGGGATTGTTTCAAATTCCTTTCCACAATTTTTGCAGATTTTAGATATGATAGTTCTCTTTCTAGGCTTTGTTTTAGAATTTAATTTACTGTTTAGAATTATATTGGGATTTTCCTCCAAAAAATGCTTGATTAAACTTTCTACATCTCTATTGATATCCTCTTCTTTGAAAATGTACAGTTTATACCCCCTTTTTCTTAAATATTTTCTTTTAACTAAATTTCTTTTGCAGGCTATAGGGAAATTTTTAGGATTATGCCAAAATTTTCCATCACATTCTATAACCCTCTTTGGAGGAATGAAAAAATCCACAAAATACCATTTGCCCTTTGGGTTTTTTATAGCCTTTTCTTGTTCAAAATAAACCCCAAATTTTTCTAAGAGTACCCTAACCTTAGTTTCTATAGCGGTTTCATTTCTAGATCTTTTGGCGCACTCTTGGCTACAATATTTTTGAATATCTTTAAAAAATCTAGAACGTACAAACTTTTTTCCACACCAAGCACAATATAATTCAACTAATCCCCCTTCTTTAATTCTTTGTTCAACACTTTTATTTGGAGAATTATCCCTACATTTTCTTGAACAATATATTCCTTCTCCTCTTTCAAGTCTTGCTCTTGAAACATAAAATTCCAGCTTACAAATTGGACAAATGCGATATTCTCCAGTTGTATTTTTGCCAATGTAAGATTTATTCCTACAAGCAAGGTTACAATGTTGTAAGGGATTCTTCTTAGAAGTCCAAAATTCTTTTTTACATATAGGACAAACTACTTTTTTATTATATTTTTGTTTTAAATATATTTTAGTGCATTTTATGGAACAAGTTGGTGCTTTAATTAATATTTGATAAGGCCAAATTTGGTAAGATCCTCCACAAATAATGCATACTTTATTAATTTTATTGGCCCTATTTTTTTGGCATTTTTGGCAACAATAGGTTCCCCCCCACCGTAAACGGCTTTCCAAGATTTCAAACTCTTTTCCACAGACGAGACATATTCTTTTAACCCTTTTAGCTTTTAAGGTCATCAGATAAATAGATGAAAAAACTATATAAGTATATAACTATTCTAAAATACATGGAAGAAAATAAATTTGTAAAAATTAAAAAAATAACTAAAACAAATAAAAAACAACTTATGGTTGATATTACTGTAAAAGATAATGAAAATTTCATACTATCCAATGGTATTTGCGTATCTAATTCAGCAATGTTGGACCTAAATGTTTTACGTTTATGTGATATGTTGCTATTTAAAGAACCATCATTATTACAAACTCGTTTTGAACGTAAAGGAATTCAAGATATATTTTCAAAAGTTGGAAAATCTTTTTCTGAAGTAAAAGAAAAAAAAGAACACTTTTATGTCTTCTCAGATGATTTTGAAGGTTTAGTAAAAGCAGGACTTCCACAGTTTTGGAATGAAAGTATAAGCAAAGCCTTTAGGAAGAGATAAGAAACATTTATAAAAAATAAAAATAAGTTAGTAAATATGGTGAATAACATGAAAAACAAAAAAGATGATAAGTCAGGACTTTTTATCCCCGCAGGGATTTTTCTAGGTATGGGTTTAGGTTTTTTATTAGGCAATCTTGTGGCTTGGCTATTCTTAGGGATGGGCATTGGATTTATTGGAATGGCAATATCAAAACATAAAGAAAAACAAAAAACTTTATAAATAAACAGATAAAAATATTAACTATGATGCATTTCAAAGTTCCAGTATTTAATGTAGTAAACTTTGCTGCAATATTCCTTATACTCTACTTTCTAGATATTATTACAAGCCTTATAACTGTTTTAGTAGCCACTGTAATTGGAGCTTTATTGGGATTTATGGTTGAAGCAATATTCGCCAAACACGCTACTGATAAAAAAGGACCAAAACCAATAACAATAGGATTGATAGCAATAATCTTAATCTTAGTTGTTTCTTTATTAATAACAACAAATATAATTCCAGTTAATCTTTCAGGTCACTCTACAATAGAAGAACCAGAGGAAATCGTAGAAGAGGTAGTTGAAGAAGTTGTAGAAGAAGAACCAGAATATGCAGGCCATTGTGAAGAAAAAGAACTTAAAAAAGAATACAATTCAGATGCAGAGGCCTACGTACATGTAGAAGATTGGGACCGGCTAAAATATGATTGTAACACAGTAGATGATTGTATAGAACAAATGTTAGATGATGATTGGGACAATGATGATTTTGATGAGGAAAATATCCGGTGTAGTACAGAAGCATAATGAAAAAACTTCTTTTTCTTTTAACGTTAATTTTTATCTCTAGTTGCACAATTCAATCACAAGTATGCACTGAAGAAGCAAAAATGTGTTCTGATGGCACCTTTGTTGCAAGAGATTCAAATAATAATTGCGAATTTGAACCCTGCCAAGAACCAATGGTTTGTGATTATACAAACAACTGCCCAGAAGGATTTAATTGCTATTTATTCCCTGATGAATCAGAACCAACATGTTACCAAGGGGATCCATGTTTAAGGTGTGAATCTTTAATTTGTGATTGTACAGAATCATTTCCAATGCAAATTATTTGTAACTGAAGGAATTTTTAGTGTCTTTTTTTCATTCCAAGGGCTAGCCAACCCTAAAGGTCGAAAAGAGTAGTCAAACTCCTTAAAAGTAAATAAATATACTAATATAAAAAAGTAATTAAAAAATAGTTAATAAAGTCCAAATCCCTAAAGCGACAGCAATTATAAAATATATCCACATCTCACCTTTTGGTTTCCACGCTTCTTTTATCATGCTTCTCATAGACTTCTTGTAGTTGAACATAACTGACTGATAGAAGAATGCAATAACTAACCAGGCTGCCATAAAATGAACTATGCTCATGAATTGCATCACAAAGTAAAATAACACAACAGCTAAAATCAATGAGATCCATTTGTAACCGTTCATATTAATAATTGAATCTGCGAAGCCTTTCCAACTATTTGGTTTGAATAAGAATACAATAGCTTTCAAAAGAATTGCTATAGCGAGGATTGCCGCAAATATTTCCATTAAACCCACCTAATACCACCTCCTTTAATAAGAATCTTGTATTTTGTTGTTTAAGTAGTTATGGTTGGCGGTTTTGGAAGCGGTTAATAAAATAAAAAATCTTGAATAGAAATATTTATAAGAAAGAATATCAACAAATAATTAAGATGAGTGGTATTGTTTTTAATTTAAAATATATTAAGGTGGGGGCCATATTTATATGACAAAAGAGAAATTTTTAAAAACTTATGCTAATTTACCTGAACCAGAGAGACATCAAGTTATTGTGATTGTGGATGGCAAAACATATTCATGGGATAGGGCATACAGTGAAGTCACTAATGATACAAAACTTGGAAAAGAAATATTAAAAAAGCTTAAGGAAATGCAAATCTTATGAAAAAAGGAAATTTAGAAAAGGAACAAAAGGAATTGGTTTTGGCCAGATTTAGAACATTAAATCCAAATTCTAAAATAATTCTTGGAGGGATGGGAGAGATTACAGTTGGAGAGATGATAGAAAATATTGAAGAAGGAAATGAACTTGGCAAGAAGATTGTTGCAGTTCAGATAAGAATGCTTCAAGTTTTAGCTACTTAAAATATAATGGTTAAGAAACTTTTAATAACAAGACCAAATCATGATGTTGCCACATCCTACTTATATGATTTTTCTAAAGAAATAGTAGAGATAATAAGATCCACTTCTGATATGCATATTACTTGCCTTGAAAAATCTGATGTTGTTAGAAAGGAATTTGAAAAAGTTTTGACAAAAGAAAATCCAAAATTAATTTTTTTAAACGGACACGGCAATAGAAAAGAAGTTTTTGGACATAAAGATGAAATAATTTTAGATGAAGATAATATCTCTTTAACAAAAAAAGGCATTGTTTATGCTTTATCTTGTGACTCTTTAGAAAATTTAGGTCCGATTGGCGTTAATAAGGGTGTAAGTGCAGATATTGGATATAAATCAAGCGATATGATAGTAAAAGATCCTTCTAGGGTTGGGACTCCAAACAAAGATAAAAATGCACTTCCATTTAAAAATGCTTGTTCAGTCTTGATAAAATCCTTAATTTTTGGAAATACTGTGAGTAAATGTATTGAAATGACTAAAACTGAATATATTAATTCTATTAGATCTTATGGGACTAGTGATGATGATCCTTATGGCGATGTTCCTTTAATAAGATTTGCACTTGCTTGCAATTACAAATTTCTTGATTTTTGTGGGGATGGAGAGGCTACATTTTGATATTTTAGACTCAGACGCCATCGGGCTTGCGTTTGTTGATTTTCTAGTATAGTAATCTATTAAAATGGTGTTGCATATTTAAAATTAATAAATGGACACTAAACATTTAGATGGAAAGGGAAAGGTTGATTATGATTATAATTATGATATCCTTTTCTTTAAAATTTCTCAAAGAGAATATAAAAAATCTATAGAATTAGATAATATTGTGTTGGATGTGGATAAAGAAGGATTTATAGTCGGGATGCAAATCTTTGGAGCATCGAAATTTCTTAATCTGACAAAAGCAGTGTTATTAAAAATCCCAAATTGGAATTTTCAATCAAATGTTGATGGAAAAAGAATTGAAGTAAGATTAACTTTTCAAGTGATGGTAAGAAATAAAATAATAGAAAAAAATCCAATAATCATGGAACCTCTTACTGAAACATTACCTAACTCTGAAATAACTTGTGGTGTTAGTAGTTAAATTTTAGTTCTGTTATCTTATTTATTTACGTTCACATTAATTCTTTAGAATTATGCACAGTTGTTTACAACTAGTGAACGCTTTTGAAAAGGGTTTGCTTTAGATAAATCCTTATAAATTACGTTAAATTGTTGTCTTTATGAGAATTTTAGATTTGCCTAATTTTAACAAACCTTCTTCTAAATTGATTAAATATGGTGCTTCTAAGCTGGGTACTGATGAATTATTGGCTATAATTTTTGGTAAGGGTGGTCATGGAGAGAGTGCTATAGATATTAGTAATAGAGTTTTGAAAAAATATAATTTGTCTGGGATAGAAGAGCTTGGGTTTTCAGAGTTGCTTAAGTTTTTGAAAGGTAGTCGTGGGAAAGCTGATACTGCTGATTATGTTAGGGCTATGAAATTATTTAGTTTGATTGAGTTGAGTAAGAGATATAATAGGTTGGTTAATCATGGCTATAAGAGAAAGATTACTAATGCTAAAGATGTTTATGATTATTTAGATTCTTATGGTAAACTTAAAAAAGAATATTTTCTTTGTTTGTATTTAAATACTAAGAATATTATTATTAAAGATGAGGTTATTTCTATAGGTACTTTGAATGCTTCTTTAGTTCATCCACGTGAAGTTTTTAAGACTGCTATTAAGGAGAGTGCTAATTCGATTATTTTAGTTCATAATCATCCTAGCGGAGATAGTACACCCTCCAAACAAGATTTTGAAGTTACTAAGGCTTTGATGAAAGCAGGGGGAACTTTGGATATTCCAGTAGTAGATCATGTAATTATTGGAAGTGAAAAGTATTATAGTTTTAAAGAAAGGGCAAAAGAAATCTAAACAAGATCACAAACTTTTTTAAAATTACATCTTAAACAATTTTTAATATCTGTTGTTTTTGGAAAATTATTTTCCTCTGCAACATTATTTTCTTTATCTTTAAGTATATTTTTCATGTCTTCTATACTTTTTCTCATATAATTCTTAATATCTTCTATAACTTGTGTTGTTACTTTAAACTCATCTTCTTTATCTAAAGCAACATTAAAATTTTTGATTATAATCCTATCTGGATTTAAATTCCATTTTTGGAGAACATAAAGAGCATAACAAGCTAGTTGAGTATCCATTTTTACATTTCTTTCTTTCCCAGTTTTCCAATCATATAACACTATTTGGTTGTCTTCATTCTTAATTACAAAATCCATACTTAAATAAATTTTTGTTCCTTCAAAATCAAAAGATAGAAAATCTTCTAAAAATAACCAATCATTTATATCTTCTTTTTTTATTTCTTTTAGTGTATCAGAATTATAAAAATTCATAACACATTTTTCCGCATATTTGAATAATTCATCCCATTCATCCTTTGAAATTAACATTTTATATTCGTGTTCTACCAAACCACATTTTTTTGGAAACTTTTTATACATTCCTATTTCAGAACATTCAAAATCTTCTTTTAATATTTTTTTCAATCTAAAGATTAACTGGCTAGAATTTATATCCTCACCAGATTTTAATTTAGTTAAATAATATTTTATGATGTCATGAACAACTTGTCCAATCCACATTTGTCTTGTAGATAAGTTTTTTAGAATATAAAGTTCTCTTATTTTTTCAGGAGCAGTAATATCCCAACCGCCCCAGAAACCATAATGATTAAAGTAATATTTCCTTTTACATTCATTAAATATTCCGTCTCTGGATTTTGACCAACTAAATTCGTTTTTGAAACCCATTATTAAACCTCTACACAATATCTCATTGCAGTACTTCCCATTTCTAATTTATTTAAGTCTGATTCTTTTGTATTGGACCAAATATTCTCAACTAGGGCGTTGTAAACTTTAAAGAATTTTCCATTTTTCTTTTTATCTTGATATAATCTTATTTTTGTTTTTAATTCTTTGTCCAAATTTTTGGCTTTATCTAAATTTTTTAGTAGATAATTATAGTTTTCATCAAGGTTATCTCCAATGCCTTCTTTCCCCCATTTCCAATCTCTTTCATCTTTTCTATCAATTATACATAAATAAGGAATTCTATTACTCCTTCCAACAATTTTGACATAGTTATACTTTTTTAGAATTCTGATTATTCGATCTACTTTAATTCTTTTGAAATTAGTTTTTTCTGCAATCTCAGTTATAGTAACTCCTTTTTTAGTATTGCTTATTTTCCTTAAAATTTCAAAAACTTTGTTATAGGGATCTAAATCAATTCTTGGGTGATCCTTGTTTAATCTTTGAAATTTATCTTTTGTTTTCAACATCTTGTCTATAAGGATATAACTACTTTTATATAAATGTTTCCATTTATAGACAGAACCCAGTTTTAGACAGAAAGATTTAAATATAAGCATATTTTACTAGTAATTAATATGGTACGAAAAACCAAAAAACAGCTGGTACAACGTGTCGTACAACTTCTCGAGAATAAACCTATGACAATAAATGAGATTTCTGTAGAGGTAGGATCTAATTGGGATACAGTGGCTAAAGCCATAGATATGTTAAAAAGTATAAATATTATTTTAGAAATTGAAGAAGGAAATAAAAAGTTGTTTAAGAGAGTTAGTAATGTAGAGGTACAGAAAAGAAGCGATACATTGTTTGGTATACCTATCTCTAGAAAAAGTGAGGAACTATGTCATTTTCTTTTCAATAAAGTAAAAAAAAGATGGATACAAGAAACAAAACAAGAACCGAACAGAACTCAAATGCAAAAAGTTGTTGGAGAAATTGCAGATAATGTGAAACTACCCTATGAAATTCCAAGAGGATGGTATCTTTTTGGTCAAATGTGTGTATTAGAATACAATCCAGAAGAAGAATATAATTCTGAATTTAAAAATAACATTTTGGGGTTGGATGAAGGGATCGATAATGCTATAAAGATATATTCAAAATGTGGAAATACATATGAAGTACAAGCTGAACAATACCAAAGGAAAGATAATAAATTATATCTTGCGAAATTAAAACTCAAGAAAATATTATACTATAAACTTGATCAGAATGCAAAGTTATTAATTTCAAAGTTATTGCCTTCTCTTATAATAAACTTTCCTGAAAAAGAAGATAATAAAGAAATTATACAACTTCTAAATGCTTATAATTCCTTGCTTAATAGATTATTTTTAGAAAGAAATGAAAGTGGATTAGAAGAACTACATAATTTGATTATAGACTGCTTTATATCTATTTGGGAATTAATGGCCACTTATAATCTATTTAGCGATTTAGTACACGGAAATTATGGTTACACTTTTGAAACTCTTAAGAAATATTTTGACCCTAGATTTGATACATTAATCGCTTTATGCAAAGATTATTTGGAAGAATTAAATAACTATTTGTTGCCAAAAGAATTTGATAAAGATTCAAAATTGTATAAATTAATGGGTTCAGCAAAGCCTAGAATTTTAACAAAGGAAGATAATAAAAAATTATTTGAGAACTATGAAGATAAAGATACCTCAAATATTTTCAGGGAACTTAACCTCAACTAAATGTTCACATCCCCAATAATCCTTAATATTTCTTGTTAATAAATAAACAGCCTTTGCTTTATTTGCTAAAATAGCATGCAAAGCATCTTTCCAATTTTCTTGAGATATTTGTTTGGCTTCTGAAATATCTTCTCTTGTTTTAGTGACTTTAATTATACTTCCTTTTTTATTTAATGGCTCTAATAATTCTGTTATTTTACTTTTATCATCCATATTATTTTCTAATTCATATAGTAAATGGTCTGAGATAATCAATGTGAATTCACCTTGCTCTACTCTTCTGAATATTTGATAAGCAAACTCATCTAAAGGTCTTAGATAATCTGTTCTTCCTAAGAAAAAATCCATGTAAATGTTTGTGTCACAGTATATTTTCAACTTACTAATTCTCCTTTGAAAGCTTTTTGCATTAAAGCGTCAAATAATGTGTTTATTTCTTGTTCAGATTTTTGTTGGTATTTTTTTATACTTTTTATCTTTTCTACTTGTTCAGCAAATTTATTTTGTAGTTCTATTGGAGGAACTGGCACAGATAAATTACTAACTTGTGTCAAACTTAAATTAGATTGTGCTACTTGCACAATCATCCGATTAATTTGTTTCTTGATATATGTTGTGGTTAAAGCATTTGATAAGTACTCTTGATTAATATTTTTCTTGAGTCTAATAATCGCTATTGCTTGATTTATATTGGCTGGGCTGTTTTTATTTACAACAGCAGATCTTCCAATTGCTCCAGCAATAGTAAATAATATATCATTTTTCCTTAATTGTGATCTTTTAAGAAAATCGTGAGTTTTAATATCAATAAACTTTGAACCAACGCTATAATTAATTTTCCCATTATTTATGTTTTCAACTCTTAAAAAAGGAATTCCCTTAACCACATAATCATATCCATAAGTTGTAGGGGTTGTTCCTTTTGTAATTACTTCGGTTATATATTTTAGTTTGATTATTCTATAATCTTTTTCTCCAAACATTTCATAAAAAATATTCTGAATAATTTTGTTTGTTTCTTCATTTGTTTTTCTTCTTCTTTCTTTCAATCTTTCAGCTTTTTCAAGAATTAAACCAATTTGTTTTTGTATTGGAAGTGGAGGGAGAGGAATTTCTATTCTTTCAAATTGTCCTTTTGTTATATGTTTCATAGTGGAACCATGTACTCTTAATTTCATTTCATCTATTTTAGTTTGCACAACATAGAAAAAATAATTTTCATCAATTATATCTTTTTTAATTTTTACCTTAAAAATATGCTGATTCAATAGTGCTTTCCCTTTGTTCCATCTAAAAATTCCCAAGGATGCTGACCAAGATATTAAAATATCTCCTTTATCTAATAAATATTTACTTCCTGTTGTACTATTAAAAAAATTATGTGGTTTTTTTGAATTGGTTAGATTTTGAATCCTCACTATTGGAAGCCCTTTTTTTTGTTTATCCCATTCAGAAGGTTTGAAAGCTCTACCATTAACAAAATCTGCAATCTCTCCAAATTTTTTCAGTTCCCACCCCTTTGGCAATAGTTTAGACTTCATTTTAACATTTCTTTAAATTCTTCCAAATTAATAGCCTTTCCCCCTTCTTGATTAACCCTCTTTTTTAGTAGTTTATCATTAGTAATTAGGATGAAACTATTATTAATTGCTACTTCTCCTATTAGAGCATCTTCAGTATGTTTTGAATTACCTTTTCTTAAATTTTCTAACTTTTCTCCATCACCAAGTTTAGAAAATCCGAGCCTAGAAGTTCCTAAAACAAATGATTCTGTACTCACAATGGTGGGGTTTATTGAAGAAAAAGCGAGAGTAAGTTTGGCTCTTTTATTTTTATCCTTGCACCTACTAAATTGGTCTGTTTGTATATGAGTAGCATAAAATTCAAATTTATCCTTGAATGAATTAATATTTAACTCTCCTTCAACTATTTTGTTTAATATATCATTATCAAAAATTATCTTTTCTTTTTTCTCTTTTTTATTTGAACTATCAATTAACAAATAATCTCTTAATGCTTTTTCTCCTTCGTTAGCAAGAGAAAAAATACCTTTAAACTTAATCAACCTTTCTCCAATCATGGCCCTAATGAGTCCTCTTTCACAACCTTCCTTTTCCAATGTTTCAAATTCAATAGATATATTTTTATCTCTTAAATTTTGAATCATTTTCAGAATTTCAATTTTTTTACTGTCCATTCAAATCTCCTTTTTTAATTCTTTCAATTCCTTAGAAATTTCTTCTTCTTCTTTCAAAATTCTATCAATCATTATTTGTGGATCTTCATATTTAATTTCTTCATCTTCACTTTCTTTGTATCTTGAGACAGATAAGTTATATTCATTCTTTTTAATCTCTTCAAAATCAACAGAAAAACTTTGTTTAGAATCTAACTTATTCTTAAACTTTTCAATTATTTCTGGAATATCTCCTTTACCATCAATAAAATTTCTTTTCTGATCTAAAGAAAAACCATCCTTTAACATATCATAAAACCAAACTTTCTCAGTTTTCCCCCCTTTTGTAAAAACCAAAACAGCAGTTCCAACACCAGAATAAGGTTGGAAAACTCCGGAAGGCATTGAAATCACCGCTTCAAGTTGACAACTTTCTAACAATACTTTTCTAATTTCTTTATGAGCGTTTGAGCTTCCAAATAAAACACCATTAGGAACAATAACTGCCCCCTTACCTCCAATTTGTAATAAATTGTAAAATAGTTCTAAAAATAAAAGTTCAGTTTTGGAAGTTTTGACTTTTAAATCATCATTAATATCTGATTTATCAATAGAACCTGTAAAAGGAGGATTAGCTAAAACAATATCATATTCCTCTTTTTGCTCAAAATTCTTAGACAAAGTATCTTTTCTTTTTATATTTGGGCTTTCAATACCGTGAAGAATCATATTCATTGCAGCAATTCTAACCATTGTTTGATCAAAATCAAATCCATAAAAAGTATCTTTTCTCAATAATTTCCAATGTTTTTTATCTATAATATTATCTCCAATTAAATTGTGAGGATTTCCACTTTCATCATATTTAATGATATCTTTGCTAGTGTTTGTTTCGAGAATATGTTGATAAGCGTTAACTAAAAAACCAGCAGTTCCACATGCAGGATCACATATTTTATCGCCTAACTTAGGATTAACCAAATTAACCATCATTCTGATAATATGTCTCGGAGTTCTGAATTGTCCAACCTTACCTGCTGAACTTAATTCACTTAATAGATATTCATACATATCTCCCAAAGTATCATAATTTTGTGGAGAAATCTTTAGTTCATCAATCATTGTAACAGCTTCTTGTAATAAAGAAGGTTTTGGAATCATAAAAATCGCATCATGCATTAATTTGGCAAATTCACCATCTTCCCCCAATTTAATATTTTTTATAAAAGGAAAAATTGTATCTCTAACATGAATCAACATTTCTTCAGCATTAAAATGTTTAAATTCTGACCATTTGCAATTTTTATTTTCTTTAAAAATAGAAACATATTTCTCATTTCTTGCTTCTGCCCTATTTTTATTTATTTCGTCCATATCTTCCAATCTTTTAATAAATATAAGATAAGAAATCTGTTCAATAGCAGTTAAAGGATTAGCTAAGCCCCCTGCCCAAAATCTATCCCATAGTTGATTTATTTTAGATTTTAATTCAGCCTTTAACATTCTCTCCCCTTCCTTTTAATTTATTTATTTTTGTTGGAATAACAACAGAACTATTAATTCTTTTATCAATATGTTCTCTTCTCATTTTAAGTGCTTTATCCATAGATAATTTCAAGTTCTCCAGAAAATTATCAGATAAATCTTCTGCAATAACATTATTAGAACCATCATCGAAATTAATTTCCCATAAAAATTTATCATGTAATGGATTAAATCTAAAATTATTAACCCCTGATTTTTTAATTGATGAAACAGCAGGATTATTTTTTTCTATTAAAGATCTAACATAAGAAGAAATAGTAATTCCGGAACTATCGCAATAATTGACTAATTCTAGATAATTCTCTTTTTTTACTTTAGCCCTAATGCTTTGCCACTCAGATTTAGGTTTTCTTTCCATAATAATTAGAAAGATATTAACTATATAAATATTTGCGTGGACTAGTGTCCACCATTAACTACTAAAAACACTGACCTCTAAATTATTGCAAAAAGTCATCATATCATAGAGCTGTCCTTTATTAAACAAAGGCAAAGGAGCATAATCAATATTTGTAAATGGAGGTTCAAAGAAATCCCTGTAAGCAATATGGTGTTTAGTAGCAAATACACTGTGTAGAGATCTTAAAAAATTTATTTGATTCGCATTAAAATGAACTTTTTTGTCTAATTCCACTATAAACGTTTTAAATGCCTCATTGATTTTTTGTTTAGCATCTGGGAATTTATATAATCCTAAAATTTTTTTCATAAATTCTACCATAGTCCCATCATGTTCTTCATAGACTTTCTTTAAAGTATTTTCAGTTACATATAATTGGGGAGCATTAAGTGTTTTTTCTAATTTTTTCAAATCGTTTTCTGTTAGAATTTGATTATTCTTTATCTTTTTCATTGTTGGGTGATCTTCTGCCAATTTTAAAACTTTTTTTTCAACTTTATCTTTATACACCTCAATATATTCTTGTTTTGGATTTGTAGAAGGTCCAAATTCAATAAGTTTTCTTTGCTGTATAACATCATCAATATCTAAAGTAATTTTGGGAACTGGATTTGGTCTTTTGTAAATCATCAAGGGAGCAACTTCTTCTATCATTATTAAAACATCTTCATAACTTATATTTGTCCAATAAAAAGGATCAGTGATTTTATCTAATAATTTTGCTTTTTCTTTAACTTTCGCAATTGTATGGGGCAAACAATTTATTGCTTCGCATATATCTTCCCTTAATCTATCTATGGTGGTTTTATCATTATTTAATACAGCTAATGCAAGTCTTTCAAGTTTTAATGTGAATGAAGCAGTATTCAAATTTACGTTTTGCTTAAATCTTATTAATGGAGCTATTTTAGATCTTAAGAAATCCAAGGGTTTATATCCTGCTTTCTTCCACAAATTTCCAGATATAACTAAATTTATTTCTCTTTCTTTTTCTCTAATTGAAACTGTTTTTTTAGGTAATGAATCAACATCTTCTAATAATTTTTTCTTTATCAATTCTGCATTTTCTGTATCTTTATTTTTTAAGAAATAATCATATAATTGTAATCTTGCTAAAAATATTTTTGAGGGCAATGCTTCTCCAGGTTTAGACTCTCTTCCTTCGGGATGCATATTAAAATAGTCCATATTTTTCCAGAAATCAAATATTAGGAAAAAATCCTTTTTACCATTAGGTAGCCATTCTGGATGTTTGCAAATTTCATTACTTCTAGTTCCTCTTCCAATCATTTGCCAGAATTTTATTTTTGAGAAAACAGGTTTTGCAAAGACAAGATTACATACTTCAGGAACATCAACTCCAGTGTCCAGCATATCTACAGAAATAGCAATTCTTGGAAAATCTTTTTTCTTAAAATTTTCTAAAATAGTTTGTGCTCTAGAATCGTCTGAAGTTATTACTTCAACTAATCTCCCTTTGTATTCTGGATATAATTTTTCAAAGGCTTTGTAAATTCTAGTTGCATGTTTTTTAGATATAGCAAAAAATATAGATTTTGCTGGCAAAGTTCCTGTTTTATCCATTAAACAATTATCCATAAATTCTTTAACAATCGCTTCATTTGTTCCAGTAATAATTACTTTTTTTTCTATGTCTGTTCCTTCAAAAAATAAACTATCCTCTAAAATACCTTCCTCTGCCAACTTATCTTTTATATTTTCAGGCACATCTTTTGGTTTTATTCCTTCTAATTGTTTTTGTGTTGAAGTTACTTGTACCCTAAAATCTGCCAACCAACCATCTTTTACTGCTTGATCATAAGTGTATAAACAACTAGGAGCATTTTCTTCGCATTCAAAGAATCTAAAGGTATCTCTATCAACCATGTCCGCAGGTGTTGCTGTCAATCCTATTTGAATAGCATCAAAATAAGTGAATACATCTTTCCATTTAT
>JAIOSD010000019.1 GCA_021107835.1 archaeon | reverse complement strand
TTTTATTTTTTTAGTTAGATTTCCAGTTCCTAAAACCTTATCATATTTTTTTGCATTGAAAACAAAAGAATCTCCTTGTTTTGTTGCCTTTTCATTAATTTTGGATAAGTTGATTATTTTATTTATTTTTGTTTTTGATTGTGGTCTTGAAAATCCGTAAGATCCGTAGTATTTTTTTCCTACTGTGGCGAGTATTTTGGTCTTTAGTTGGTCGCCCCGCTTTCCTGTTCCAGCCATACCTCTACCTCCACGATTTCCTGCTCCACGATTTTTTTTCATAGAACCATAACCGTGAGTTGTTTTTGCACGCATCCTTGTATGTTTTTTTCTTTTATTAACTGGCATTTTACAACATCTTTTGGATTAAATCGTTAATTTTTTCTTTTCTGTAACCCAATACGCCTCCAACTGAAAAGTGTTTTTTTGTTCCTTTTCTTTCAAATCCACCTTTTGGGGGCAGTAATCTAAAGAAAGGTTTTAATCCTTCAACATCTTTTATTTTTTTCTTATCTTCTTCTAACTCTTTTATGAATTGTGCATATTCTAATTTTGTTTTTTCTTTAATGTATTCTTTTGTTATTGGTTTGTTTCCTCTTATTCTTCCTCTTTTTTCAATTAAACTAAAAAGAGTTTTTTCAGTTATTTCTCCCCAAGTAACAAGATCTTTTATTACTTTTATCATACCTTGAATTTCTTTTGTATTAGGAACTACTACACACGTGTTTTTTTTATGTAAATTCAATAATTTTAGAGTTGTTTTTAACCGCTCATTTAATCCGTGCTGTCCTGTTATCCTAATTATTGCTATTTTTGTCATTTTGTTTTTGTTTTTGTTATTTGCTTCAAAGCTTCCATACAGGCTTTTACCAAATTTATTTGTGTATTTGTTTTTCCAAATGTTTTTGAGTATATATCTTTTATTCCTGCTAAATTGAGTATTTTTTTTAATTCTTTGTGAATAACCAATCCTGTTCCTTTTGGAGCAGGTATTAATTCTACAATAACACTACCGCATTTACCAGAAACTTTTAGAGGAATAGAGTGTGTTTCTCCACAGGCACAAGCCCATGAACCACAGCCATATTTTACTTTTATTATATTCAATTTTGCTTTTCTTATTGCTTTTTCCCTAGCTGGAACAGTTTCTTTTGCTTTTCCATAACCAATTCCAACATAACCTTTTCTGTTTCCTACTACTGCAATTGTAGCAAATTTGGGTTTATTTCCCTCTTTAGTTTTCTTTTGAGTTTGTTTCCAGATACTTCTTTTTCCACCACCAAATTTACCCTTTGATTGTCCTATTGTGATTAATTCATATTCTAAATCGGGTAGAAGAGAATCTACTATTTCTGATTCTAAAATTTTTCCGCCTTTTTCGATAATTTCATCTATATCTTTTATCTCTTCGGATTTTACTTTTTTTCCAAATTCTGTTTTTGGAACCCAATTAGAGATGGCTTCTGCTAATCTTGCTTTTTGGGCATCTTGTTTTTTCTTTTCTGTATCTTTGTTTTGCCTATTTTGTCGTCTCATTTTTATTTCCTAAAATTTTATTTTTTACTTCTTCAAATTGTTTTGATATTTCTTCTGGTTTTAAATTATTTTTTAAATATTTTGAAAATTGTTTTTCATATTTTTCTTTTTCTGTTGCCAGTTTTTTAGCAAACTCTACGATTCTTTTTCCTGATAGATCTTCTTTGGAAGGGCATATTGATTCATCATAATTTATGTTTACCCCAGAATCTGCAATACCTTTTATTGCTGCGGGTAATCTTGCTCCCTTTGTTATTGAATATAACCCAAGATCTACAACCCCTTCTTTTATTGTATCCTTTATTTTTGTTCCAAATAATAGTCCTGTTAGGTATGCTGCTGGAATATTTCCAGTTGAATATTTCCAACCTATTCTTTTAATATCTTTTCCTTTGGTTGTGTTTAGTACATTATCTCCATCAACATTAAATTCAACTGCTTGGAAGGTTATATTATTTGTAGATGGTCTGATTACTAATCTTATTTTCCCTGATTTAAGATAGCTTAATCTCTTTTTATAATTGGTTTTCTTTCTTATCTTTCTCTTCAATTGAGTTGTATATGTTTTACTTTTTGCCATTTTCAAATAGTTTATTTTCTGTTAAGTATAATTTTACGTGATTTTTGCTTCTGAAAAAACCCCCCTTGACTTTTTTATATATTGTTCTATATACAATTGTTGAGATTAGTTTTTTGTCTCTCAATTCTTTTATGAAATCTCTTTGTTTTCTTATATGATTCATCCAATCTTTTTTTGTGGATAGTCTTGATGTTTTTGCTCCTTTTCTGGAACCTGCTCCTGTTCGTCTTCCTTTTCTTTTTTGAATTATCGTTTTTCTTGCTCTTGATCGTGAAACACCTTGTTTTGGGTTTGCTTTTATTGCCTTGTCTATTACCAAAGCCCGTATATCTGCTCTAGTAATTGCTTCTTTTATATCACTTAATTTCTCTTTATCAAATTTTATTCTTTTTCTTCCTGACTTTAGTACATCTGCAGCAATCCTTTTTTGGTTTCTTAGTTTCATTGCTTAGTCCCTGGTACACTACTTGCTTGGTGTCCTGCTTTTGCTTGAGCTGTATCTTTTTGTTTTGGAATTATTTGTTTTTGTGCTTCTTGTGTTTGCGGTTTTGCTTTTAACACATCTTCCTTTACTTTTTCTTGCTTTTCTTCTTTATTCTTCTCTGCTTTTTTCTCTTCTGCTTTTTTGATTGCTTCTTTCTTAGATTTTTCTTTGTCTTTTGTTTTCTTTTGTTTTACTTTTTTCTTGGTTTCTATCTTTTCTCGGGATTCTTTTATGAATTTATCAATATCTTTTATGTTTAATATCGGGATTTTCTTTGATTTACATTCTTCTAATATTATTAGTTTGTTTCTTAGTCCAAGTGTTGAAGATAATTCTGCAATTTGGGTTTTTATATCTATTTTGTGTAAATCTTTTATATTTTTGATTGTAATTAATTCTAAACCAGATGTGTGCAACCCTCTTACTTCTTTTGGTGATCTAAATCCTTGAGAGGGGTTTTTTTGGTGACCTGCAAATTTTAATCTTCTTTTATTATGTATTCCCCTTGGTTTTCTCCATTTATTTTTATATTTTCCCCTATTTGAATCTGATCTAAGAAAAGTTGGCTTTTTTGCCTTCAATTTTTTTCTTAGTTCTAATGCTTTTTTCATATTTTCTTTCCTGCTTTGCTTGTTATGAATATGCCATCTTGAAACCTTCTCCGATCCCTCTTGGTTACTCTTGTTATTGCTTCAATTTGTGCTGCTGCTTGGCCTGTTTTTTCTTTGTCTTGACC
>JAIOSD010000061.1 GCA_021107835.1 archaeon | reverse complement strand
GTTGGTTAGAGCGCCACTTTCGTAAAGTGGAAGTCCTGGGTTCGACTCCCAGCAGAAGCTTGCCATAATTTTATATAATACATAAACTGATCTTTTTTATGGATTTTAAGATTAATAAAATAAAGTGGGATGAAACAAGGTTAAATGTATTGATTAGAGATAATCGTATCTGTGTTATTTGTAGAGGCAGTAAAAAACCTCTACACGCACATCATTTATATGATAAGAAAAAGTTGGAAGATTACTATAATATAAATCATATTGTAACTTTGTGCCCAGGATGCCATTTACAATTTAGCGAGCCAGATCATACTAAAATTAGAAGACTACTAATAGAATTCTGGAATGAAAAAGAGTTTGATAAAAGAGAACAAAGAAGAGAGAGATTAAATAATGAAATCAAAGAGAGAAAGAGAAAATGGTATAAGGAAAGGAAAGGATATCTTGATGCTATTGAAAGAAATAAAATTAAAATAGAAGAAGAATTTGTAAAATAAATCTGCTTTTTTACTTCTTTCACAAGACTTATAATGTTACTATACAAATGAATTAATAATAAATGGTAAAAAAAGAATTTTATTGATTGGGCAGGGATATCCCCCCGGGGTTAATTCTTGGATTTGCGATGCTTTAGGCAATTGGATTAACGATTGAAGTGATAAAAGGAGGGAATGACCCTAACTGGCTATGAATTTGTTTCTGGTTGCTGGGTTAATATTCTCTAATTCATCAAGATAGCCCTCAATTTCTTCGATTTTATCAATTATTCTTTTTTCCATAGTTCCTTTCCTTTATTATCTATTTCTTTTTTTATTTTTTCCGGCAAAATGTTATAGACTTGAATATCTATTTTAGGATTTGCCTCGCCTAAGACTCTTTTTCTGAATAATGTTGCTTTTTTTAAATCTATTGTATGAAATTCAACAGCTATATCGATATCTGATCTAAAAGTAATTTTATTTTCCACTACAGAACCATATAATATTATTCTCTTTATTTTATTATAAAATTGATCTTCTTTTATTATTCTTACTGTATCTTCAATTATCTCTTTTATAATCTCTCCTTTTTTAAGCTTGAAATAATCTGAAAATCTAGAAACTTCTTTAATAAATTCTAATTTCTTTCTAATATCTCTTGAAAGCCTATTTTTTTCTGATTGGGTTAGATTAATCCCATGTAACTGCTTTTCTATGATTTTTAATTCTCTTATTCCGAAGATTTTTCTTGTGTTATTATTTCTTCTTAAAAAATTTATTATATTCATCTTAAATAACCTCTATTTAGGTTATAATAACCATTATTTAGGTTATATTTAAAGCTTTTGGTTTTGAAATAATTTTAAACTTGTCTTCCTGAGGCTTATTTATCTTTGATAGCTTTAATATCTTCTATTAGCTCTTTTGTGATAGATTCAACTTATTTTTCTTTATATTTAAAATATTTCATTAAAGTGTTCATCACTTTTTTAAACTCTGGTTTAGTAGTTGTTAAAGGTAATAAATCAGATTCCCATTTATTATAAATTTTATTGCCTCTTCTAAAAATTCTTCCAATATCATATTTTTCATCACTATCCACAAACTTTTTCTTAACTAATTTTATATCAATAGGTAACTTATTTTTAATTATTTCATAAACATCATAATAATCTCTTGGTGCATATCTTTGAACCATTGCGCATATTTTCTCAGCTATTAACTCCCTGACATTTAATGTTTTTACTTTAAATTCGGGGATATTGCCTTTATAGAAATGTATTAAATTATGTTCTTCTGATTTTAAATAAATTTTAGCCCTTTTATTCAAATCTATTATTATACTATCTTTCCCATAATAAGAAACATAATGTACTATTAATCTTGTAAAATCTTTTACCCTTTTATCATGTGTTATTTCTTTGAAAACTTTCTTAGATTTTAATCTTTCTTTTATTTGTTTTTCTATCTTTCTTATGCTTTCAGTTGCAGTAAAATCAAGATCCTCACTAAGCCTTAAATGATTTAAGAATATTTTGTATAAAGCAGTTCCCCCCTTAAAATATAGTCCTTTGATATCTTTAATTAGGAATAGAATGTATGTTAAATAATAATCTTTGATAGTTGTTTCTATATCAAATCCTTTTTCACCAGCTATAACCTTTAATTCATCTATTGATATTATTTTATCCATTCTTTAGTTTTGATTTTGTTAGCTACCAAGAAACTATGATTACTAATATTTCTTTTAACTGCATTTTTTAAGTTATTTTTTGTTGTTCTTCTAAAATTTATTTGGATATTAAATATTTTCATTATTCCTTGTTTTTTAGTTGTATATACATCAATTTCTTTTGGGATTTGCTCTATAAACCTCCAATAGTATTTTGCATAGTTGCCCCCAATAAAATAATCTTTGCTATTTAATATTTCATCTACTAGGATAAAGGGGTGTTCTGCCCAAAATCCTCCTTTAGCTTTTATAGGAATCAAATAGTATTTTGTTTTGTTCAGTTTTATTATTCTACCTTTTTTTATCAGTTTGTGAATGTAATAATTCATTAAATTTGTGTTCTTAAAATGTTTTTGAATATCTTTTCTCTGAAAAAAATATTTATTTTTAAGTTCAAGTTCTGAAATTATTTCAATTTCCTTGTTTGATAATCCTTTTATCATCTTAACAGCCATATTAGCGATTTACTAATTTGGGTGTTATTAGACTTATAAGCTTTTTGGTTTTTGCTTTGGTGTAAGAAATAAATTTTAAACGAGAACTAAATAAAAGTATTTTGATATGGGCTCATGTAAAACTAACTTGTAAAAAGATTTATAAATAGGATTTAGTCCTTTCTTATGCATGCGGGTGTGCCAGAGTTGGTCAAATGGGCCGGACTTAAGATCCGGTAGCTTAGTGCTTGCGCAGGTTCGAGTCCTGTCACCCGCATTTTATCTTTTAAGCTTGCCACGGACCAGCGTCAAGTATTTAAATAAAAAATGCCTTCTTAGAGTATGGAAAGAATTATTTTTAAAAATAATAAGATATGTTCGGAATTTTTTAGTAAAATAAGAAAAACCCCTAATTTTAAAAATTGGAAAGTCATTGAAAAAATATTGAATATTTCAAAATCAAACTTTGAATGTTATCGTAATATGAAATACACTATTCCTGAAGATAAATTTTACTTGTTGATTAAGATGATAAAGCCCAACAAAAGGGAATATTTTATTAATAATATAGCAAAGAGGAATAAAAATTGGGGTTGTGTTCTTGGTGGTCAAAAGGCTTACCAAATAAATAAAGAATATTTCAAAATTGGAAGAAAAAAGGGTGCAGAGAATAGTAGAAGAAAGAGAATAAAAGTTCTTGATAAAAACCTTAGTGAGATTACTCTTTCTAAAGAATTGTGCGAGGTTGTTGGTGCTTTCATGGGTGATGGACATGCATATAACATTAAAAAGAGACATTATCGCATACAGTTTAGCGGGGATAAAAGACTAGACTTAGACTACTACAACAATAGAATCAATCCAGTAATACAAACCATATTTCATTCAAATCCTAAAATTAAAAAAATAGATAATTGCAATAGTTTAAGAGTTGATTTCAATTCCAAATTTTTTTATGTTTTTCTGAAGAATTTTTTAAATCTGACTTCAAGCAGAAAGACGTATATAATAAGAATCCCAAAAGTTCTATTTGAAGAGCAAAACGAGAAATACCTATTAAGGATGGTAAGGGGATTGTTTGATACTGATGGGGGAATATATTTGGATAAACGAATCATCTATAAGACCCCATACCCAAGAATAATATTCCATACTATTAGTAAGAAATTACATAAACAATTGATGGAATATTTATCGAAACATTTTAAAATATATAGCTATCAAAGAAAATACAAAAATCCGAATAATAAAGACTCTTATTCAATAGAGATTTATGGACAAAAACAACTTAAAAAATGGATGTCTTTAATTGGATTTTCTAACCCAAGGCATTTATCAAAAATCGCCACAGTAGCATAGTCGGTTTCAATGCACTACATTGGTATACTTACAAAAATGTAGAGATCGGGGGTTCGAATCCCTCCTGTGGCTTTTCTTATTCAAATCCCGGCCTAGGCTTACAAAATAAGAACTTTATTTTTTTCTCTTTACTATTCTTTCTTTTTTATCTATTTCTCTTTCCATAGATTTAATTTCTTTTTTCCAGTAATCATATAAGGGATTGTCTTCTGAGACCTGACTTAATTTTTCTTTGTGTTTTATTATTTGCTTCTTTATGCTTTCTATCCCTTTCTTTTGTTTCTTTTTCCTTCCCATTTTTCAAGTTCTTTATTAAGATACTCATAAAGCTTTAAAATATTTTCTTTTAAAACAATTTTTTTGACTTTCTTATTGTTTTTTGTTCTAAGGTAAGCTTTGTATATTTCATCATTTCCTGTAATCTTTTTTATAAAATTTTTAAAATTAATTAATTTCTCTTTTCTTTTAAGTTTCTCTAATAGATATAACGATCTTGTGTGTAGTATTGGTCCATAACAAAGATTATCTGAAACAGATTTATTCTCTTCAAGTTTTAAGAGTCCATCATAAATCTTTAGAGCAGTACGTATTTGATTATATATTTTAGATTCATCTACTTTATACGAAGGATATTTTTTTATCAATTCTTCGTTCATTAATGTTTTTGCTTCTGCTAGGATAGCTATTAAAATTAAAGCACCTTCTTTAAGATTCTTTTCAAGTTCTTTTTCGCTTAAAACTGTTATTGAATATTTTCCATGTTTGATCCTTTTTGAGGTTTTATTTGTTATTACTAAAATATCTATATCACTTATTTCTGTTTGTTCTCCCCTTGCATAGCTCCCATATAGATAAATTCCTTTTGTTTGGATTAGAAGGTTGTTTTTTTGTAGTATTTGTATTATATCTTTTTCTATGTTTTCTTTTTCTTTTATTATTATAACCTTAGCATAGCTACCTAAAAGTTTTCTTGGAAGTAGCACTCCTGCTGAGTTTCCTACTTGTTTTACTAGCTTTAAATATTGCTCCATTTTATGTTATAATAATGTTATAACATTTATAAATGTTTCTATATTGTAACTTTTTGATTTTAGTAAGGCTTTTAAAGGTAAATTTTTTTAGAATTCTTATGCAGGGGTGCCGGAGTGGTCAAACGGGCTAGGCTTAGGACCTAGTGGCTTAGTGCCTACGCAGGTTCGAGTCCTGTCCTCTGCATTTAATTTTTAAAAGAATTACTCTGGAATTGGTTTTAAAACTTCTAATTGATTTATTATTTCTCTAACTTCTATTGTTGGTTGTTTACCATCCCAATTGCCTCCGGAAACTACCATTTCATTTGTTGGCATCCAATTCACTTCATCAAGACCCCATTCCCAAATCCCTTCTTCTAAATGCCTAAAGAAGATTGGGGTGGTGTATTCTTCTAATGATAGTGAGTACATTGTTCCTATGTAGAATCCTTTATGACTTAATTGCCCTAGCATTTCTAATAGTTCTTCTGCGGTTAGATCTATTGTTTGTGCTATTCCTTGTCCTTCAATACAGAGTGCTTTAACATTATCCCATTTACAGCTTAATCCATTTGAACTTGAACATAAATTATCATTACACTTTTCCTTGTTTTTTATATCTAAACATTTATCTAACTCTGAACATTCATTACAATTATCTCCAGATGCCCAATCCCAACCAAAAATACCTTTGTTTATTTTTAGATAACATTTAAAGTAACTATCACATTCATCGTCTGAATAAGTATTGCATAAATTATCTATTTTTAAATCTCCTGTTATTTCTGGTTCTTGATATTCTTCTTCAACTATGTATTCGGAAATATCTTCTCCACCAAACATAGTTTTTAATTGATTATATGTTGTTATAACATTTTCAACATAATCAGTATTATATATTTCTAAGCAACTCCAACCATTATAGCCCCTTAAAGCCGCTTCCCATTCCCTGTATGCTTTATACTTTTCTTCTGTTTCTGTTTTACAATCTGCTCCAACAGGCGTTCCCCCATCCTTAAACGTATTATATTTATCTCTCAAAACTTTTGCTCCACATTCTATATTTGCTTCTGCATTTGCTGATCCATGTAAATTTTCAACATTACTTACCCCACATAAATATTCTGCAGTTTTTGGTTCTATCTGCATTAAGCCAGTACAACCATCTGGACCACAAGCATCAGCAACGCAATTACTTTCTCGTATCATAACTGCCAATAATAACAAATAATCTATTTGATTTTGATCTGCATATTTTGTTATCAATGGGAGATATTTGTTACAGTTTTCCATTACGGAATTTAAATCAGTAGCTGTTATTTGTGTAGTATCCTTCCAATTAGAAGTTCCTTTATAGCTTCTATCTGTTTTTGCTTCTCTATCAGCCATTCTAAGATATAGCCCGCCAATTCTTTGATAGGCTTCTGCTGTTACATCATTATCTATTTCTGATATTGCTATTGATTCGTATACTGCTATTAGTTCTCCTCTTTTTTTGTTGCTTTCTGCAGATTGCTCTTCAAGAATTAATGCATCTATCTCTTGTTTTGCTCTAATAATATCAGTAACTGTAAAATCTTCGGCTTCGTCTAGGACATCTTTTGATATGTGATCTACAACTGTGTAATTTGTATCGTAAAGAGTAATGCCTTTTTGATACATGTAACAATCTCCTATAAACCTTTCTTTTTCATCATATCCACAAGTTCCCACTTCAATCCAATCATCACCAACACTGTCTGGATCATAAACAGAACATACACGTTTTATCCCTGTTTGAGTAATTCCTGGTTGATATCTTGGTACATCTGGAACACAATCTTTTTTGGTTTTTATTTCTTTTCCAATTTCTCTTTTGATTAGTTGTTCTTTTAGATATTGCATTGAGAAAGCGCTTGAAACACTTCCAAAGCCACATTCTTTTATTCCATTTATTTCAATACACATCTTATCATAGCCTGGAAGCATTTGTGTTAGTGTAAAACTTTTATCTACACTTTCTCCTTTTTTGAGATATCTTGTTCCACCTAAGGAAAAACCACTTTTATCTGTTGCAGGAATTTTGTTTCCTAATGCATCTTCTAAATAAACTCTGTATCTTATATCATAATTTCTTCCAGCGTAGATGTGGTAATAAACTCTGTAGGCTGCTTGTCCTGTACCATAACTTGGTTGTTGACCATATCTATCTACTGTTGTGTAAACATCTTCTCGAACCCATCCTGTAAATTGTGGTGGACTTTCTGGCTCTGTTAATTGTGCTAATAAATCTCCACTTCCCGGAACCCTTCCAAATATTGCTGCTTTACAAAGTTCTGAGCCTATTTCATGTGTGCTTCTTGCATTGAATGCTGCAAATGAACTTTTTGCATATTCTTTTGTAAAGAAGTTGAAATTATCTTGTACGTTGTCCCAGTTTGATTTCCAAGATAAATCTATTTCTCCTGCAGATTGAGAACCGAAAATGTTTGTTGCTATTACATTTCTTAATTTTCCGAATACATTAACTAGTGCTAAAGCTTCTTCCCAGAGAATATCACATATGTAAACGCTTCTTATTTCATTACAGATACCTACGGATTCTCCTTTTACTTTTGCAGTTTCTAAGCAATCCCTGTAACTCCCCATCATGCTATAAATATTTTCTAAGCCGGCGTTAACACCTGTTAAACAAATAGGCACTGGTTCATAAGGTATATTGAAATTTGGTAGTCCCAAAACTATACTTCCAATTATTCCTGATTCTATTACGCTGGGGCCTACATCCCATGTTCCTCCAAGATTAAATCTTGAAACCGGGCACATTACTGGATCACAAACACCAAATAAAATTTTACAATCGGTTTTTGGCATTAGATACTTACATTCTGTCATTACGCTGGAAGTTTTGGCTTCTAGCATATGGACTGGATATGATTTACCTTCTACTCTTACTTCTCCACCTTCTTTTACTGCAACATTTGCGTCTCTATATGCTTTTTTTATTCTAGTTAATAATTTTGCATGAGGGGTTGTTTTGCTCGTTGCTTCCTCTTTCAATAGACTAGAATCTACAACAATTAGATCATCTCCTCCGCTATCAATATCTAATATACCATTTTCTCCAACATTAATTATTGAGTAATGATAGTCACCGGTAGAGTCAGCAAAAACTTCTATGTAATTTGCAAAATCTAGTTTTGGTATGCCTGTTACTGGATTGGGATATTTTAATGGGATATACATTGGTCTATTTTGATTATCTTTATCATAATAAACCTCTGGGTTTCCAAAGTATCCACTATACTCTCTTGAATAGCTATCTACAATTCTTGAAGAAAGGTATGGAGTTCCCTCTTCGTCTGTGTAATAATCTCCTTCTGAACTTCTTAAAATTATTTTGCTATCCTCTTGGGAAGGTATTGGTTCCACAGTTATCTTTTTTCCTTCAGTATTCCTTACATAATATTTTCCCTCTGGTGTTTGGTAAATTGGTAAGTTGACTGTTATTTTTTTACCTTTATGCTTTTCATTAGTACTTAGGTAATTTACTACTTTTTCATTCAAATCTATTTCTTTTGATAAGTGGGATTCTATATCTTCAACGACAACTTCCTTACCGCTCCCAGCTATAATTTGATTTTTTATTATGTTTCTTTCAGATAGGGTTCCTGCTGGTTTTTCATTTTGTATTGCAGTTGTTATTTTTTTTGCTATTTCTTCTTTTGATTGGAGATCTGTTATCATTGCTTGGGATTCTTCCCATCCTGCAGTTTGGGCAAGAATTGTATCTCTTAATGTATCTGCATCAACTAAACCATACTCATGCATCTCTTGTAGCTTTTCTGTGGATACTCCTAATTCATTTGCTACTTTTTGCATAGTTTCTGGTTTTTCTGTATTATATCCATCGAAAGCAGATTCTACTTTGTCTCTTGCACCATTTATTTCGGGTATTAATGCCTCTATTTCATCGTTTCTGGCAGCCATGCATTCTTCTAATTTCATTCCTGCGTAAGGTCCTTCAGTCCCTTTAGTTACCACAGTACAATCTGCTTCTATTCTTTCTACAGCCTTTCTTCTTGCAAAAGGATTTTTGAAGAAAGTGTTTTTTACTGTTAAGAATGCCCACACAGTGTAACAAGTATATGTCCAAGTTTTTACTACACTTCTTAATTTAGTGATTACATTGTCTAATTTGTTTAGTGCTTTATCTGTAGATTGAATTTTTCTATCTATTTCTTCTGGAGTCCATTGAATTAATCTTTTTTCAATTGGTAAATGAATTGTAAAATAAGAAGTCCCATAATTATCCCTTGTTCCTGGAGAAATTGTTACTATCCCACTTCTTATTGTGTCTATGTTTTTTATGAAAATGCTAACTGTCCTTTGGTTTTCGTTATAAGGCACTAAGTTAGTTTGTTTTAAGTTTAGTGTCATTGTGTGCTGTGTTTTATGCCTATCTTCCCTTCTAGTAAATGATTGTTGGATTATTACACTGTCTGAATTTATGGCTGCAATTTGCCATTTATACTCGTCTTCGTCTTCATCAACAGGATTTGGTGATATTTCTAAGAACTTTCCTACATTTGCTTCGTGTTCCCCCTCATGTAATGTGTAAATGAAAGAATCTTTTGCTTCTTCTGCTAAATCTATATCTAGTAGAGTTACTTGTATACCATCACCAAGATTAAGATGGGGTCTTCCTCTAGAAATTCTTTCTTCTAAGTCTTCATAGTGTTTTTGGAAATCGAATTCATCTTCTGAATATTGGGAATATTCTTCTGCTCTTTGGTAATATTTTAATGCTTCAACGGGATAATTTAGTGAATCATGAGCTTTTGCTATTCCTAAATTGCTTTCATATAGGATTAAACCTTCTGTTGGTTGTTCAGCGATTGCTTTTTCATATGCTGTGATTGCTTCGTTATAATACTCGTAAGATTGCGAAAGTGTTGTTTGAGATTGTGTTTGAGCTTGTTCTTCTTGTGTTAAGTCATAGTGTTGTAGAATTGCTTGGGTATTTACATCCCCATGGTTTGGTTTGTAAACTTCTTGTTGGTTTTTGATAACAATTAAGGTATCATCATCTCCGTTTATAATCTTGTTTGCATAGTCAACTAAAGTGTCTATTCCTGACTCTAATCCATCTGATGCCAATAATTTATTACATACTTTTGAGAAAACGCTATCAAAATTGTAAGTTGTTAATCCCTCACAAGATATATGGGTGGATGTACTCCTCCATCTTTTTTCATCACTTCTAGCAAAAAAGGCCCCTTCTTCAACATGATATACCCACCTTACTCCAGTGTACTTGAACCAAACGTTTGCAGAATCTGTTTTTGTACCAGATGGATCATATTTTATTTCAATTTCTGATAGTTTTTCTTTAGGTGGAGGGGGGATTAAATAGTCGGGAACAGGATGTATATCTTCTATTGAAGTAACATAATTTACTGGAACGGGAACATTTTCTAGTTCTTTTTTATTTCCTTCTGAATCTATAAATACAATTCCATCTCCATAAATTGTATCTACTGTCCAATCGCTTCCTTGAGCTATTTTCATTCCTGAAACAACAGTTTTGTCAAACTCTATTCTACCACCATTATCTACTACTAAACGTGCTTTGTCTGGGTTTGCATTTATTTTATCTAGTTTTATACTTAGTAAATTTTCTAAATGTCTAGTGCCCCCTGGAAGTGTGAATTGTTTTGCTGTTGCTCCACTAGTTAATTCGAAAGCGTTTATTCTTTCTAAGTGAGTGTTATATAATTCAAATTTTGCTTTGTTCCTATCTATACTTACTAATCTTAAATATCCTCGTCCGCCCCAAATCTCTCCTATTTCATACCCCTTAGCTAACCAAGCATCTTTATCTCCTTGCGGGGAAAGGTGTAAACTGTAAGTTCCCATATTACCAAATCCTGTTGTAACATCAAAATATACTTGTGCAGTAACATCAATATCTAGTGTGTCGGGAAGCTCGTCTTCTTTTGGGTTTCTTCTAAACATAACTTTTGTGTAGCCTAAATCAATGTTCCCAGAAGAATCAATTACTAAGTCCCTTCCGACTGGTTTTTTTATTTGAGAGATGCCAGATATATATCTTAGGGATTCTCTATCTGGAGTTAGTCTTATATTTTTTATTTTCATATCCCCAAAGAAAGGGGCGGTTGCTGGAGCATCACCACCAAACAAAAAAGTTCCTAACGTTGAACCTTTTAAGAAAACATGAACTGGGAATTCATTGTCTTTGAAATAATCAGAATCTATAACTGTTGGTTCAACATGGTCAACATTTATTATTAGTGCTTCTCCTAAATTTCTTGGATCCTCTTCTAAGGAAAAAGTACCTGCTGCACTCACTAAAGGTGTGCTTACTAACAAAAAGCTACAGAGCAATGCTATTATTTCTTTTTTCATTCTAGTTCAGGATACCTAAAGTTCATATTTTCATGGTTTGTTTGAATATTATTATAGATTTCTATCATTTCAGTATGGGTATTTGGAGTTTGGTCGTATGGCACATATACTGTTAATTTGTTTTTGTTTGAAGGATTTATTTGCCATTCAAATACTGCCCCACCAACTATTGCATCTGTTAATTTATCACCTTCTAATTCTGTTTCAAAGCATTTTTCTTCTTTGAAAAATAATCCAAATACTCCTGCTTTTGGAACTTTTACACATTGGGTGAAAGTGTCTGTTTTTATTTCAATATCTACTCCCTCTTCTGATAACAAGTAGGAAGTTATTTTGTAGTTACCCCAGGTTAGTTTTATTGCGGAATCTTCTTGGGTTACCATTGTGATATATCCATTTTCTTGATTTTCAAACTGAACTACAGCTTGTTTATTTTTTATTGTTGCAGGAGTACCATCATCAAGATTTATTATTTTTATATCTAAATCTAAAGTGTGGTGTTTTTCTATTAAAACGCTAACTGAATCTTGTGAATTTGTTGATAAATGTTCTCCTGCAATTTCATAACCTTGTTTTTGCGCAAAGATTGCGCCGTTTAGACAAGGCGGGAAGTTTGCAATTAGTTTTCCTTGTGAATCTGTTTCTCCAATATAACATATTGTTGAGAAACATTTGTAAGTTATGCTGGTATCTTTTACTGGAATAAGGGTTTCATAATCATAAACTGCAACTTCTATTGGTATTACTGCATTTTCGCAAAAGTTTTTACTGAATTCTGTTGTGCCTTCATAATTTACCATTTCACCTTCAAATGTTCTTGGTTGATTGTTGTCTATCTTAACCATGTTGGCAAATTGGAAGGTTGTACCTTCTGCAGATAATGTGATTAATACAGGATATTTTATGTCATAAACAAAGTGATAGTTATTTAGACAGAAGAACATGTTTAAGAATTTACTTACTTCTGGAACTGATTGTGTTATTGGATCTCCAACCAATAAATCTCCTTTTGTTGGAGAAACTTCAACTTGCATTGGCCAGCTTGTAAAATACTGGAAGTGTTCGCTAATATGGGCTGGTTTTTGAATGTCTAGTTTAAAGTAGTTGTAAGGATCTTGTATGTATGCGCTGCTTGAAATCTCGTCAAGTCTTATTGCTGCAATATTCTTGCTCACTATTTCTTTCATATCTTCCACTACTTGGGATTTTTGCCAAACTTTTCTTTCACAAGTAAATTCTGTTTCTGAAAAAGGAATTTCATCATATACAACCATCATGTCTATTGTTTTTTCTTCTAAGAATTTGTTTTCGTTTTCCTCTTCCATTATTTTTATTGCTAGGCCATATAGCTCTCCAAGCTTAGAATCTAGTACAACTATGTGTGTGTCTATGTTTTTACTAACGTCTTTTAGGGAGACATAAACCTCTGAAAGCATTTTTACTTGTATTTCGTTTTTGTTTATTGTTATTTCTGTATCTACTTCATGAGGTGTTTGTATAGTGAAACCTTGTTCTTCAAATATTGGCATTTTGTAGAAACAATCTGCAAAATTTTCATTAACATAAGCTTCTATTTCTAACTCTATTTTTTCTTTTGTAGGTATGTTTTGAATTTCAATTCCGTTTGCAGTTTCGTAATACCAATAAGCGACTTCTGCCCCCTTGTAAATTTCCAAGGTGTTTGAGAAAGGATTTAGTGTTGATCTTTGGGCAATGTCTTCTGGAAGATTTATGTATCCCCCTTGTTCGCCTAAAATAAATACCCCCTCTTCAACTGTTTGTTTTAGACATGAATCTAAGTAGATTTTTACGGGTTCTAATTGTTTTGGAACTGTTAAGGCGTTCATCTCATCTTCAAAGCTTGATTCTGTTATTGTACTTCTTAGAAAAAATAAGAGTGCAAAGACTATTAAAATTACGATTCCAACGACTATAAAAACAGTTACTTGTCCTCTTTTTTGCATTAGTAAAAATCGCCTTTCTAGCTTTATAAACCTTTTGATAGAAATCTTGGTTTTATTGGATTTTGTAGGTTAAAGTTAGTGCTATTTTATTGTCTAGATAAATATCGTAAGAAGTTGTATCTCTTGTGTTTAAATATGTTATTTCTGGATTTGGATCACTGAATCTTATTAGCTCTAAAAATCTATTTGCCCTTTCTGGTATTGTTCTTAATTCCTGAGTTAAGTTTAGTGTGTCTAGGTAGTTTGGATTGATGTGTAAAGAAATTTCAGTATCTTTTGATAGCTCTGATAAGATAGTTGATATATCTGACAATGTTGTTTCGCTTATTTGTCTTTCTGTTCTCATTGTTATCCCCTCATATAGTTGCTGTTTTTTTAGCTAGTTTAATTTGAAAATGAGGTATTTAAAAAGATTTCTAATTGTGTTCCAATATAACCAATAAACATAATATTTAAAATATTAATTGTATTTTCTTTAATTACTGTGGGAATTATTGTGCTCGGGGCATCAGATTATAAAAAGAAATTTTAAGATTTGATTTTATATGGACCCTGCGAGAATCGAACTCGCGACCTCTGCCACGTCAAGGCAGTATCCTACCACTGGACCAAGAGTCCTTTAGAAGAAATTGGTTTTAGTTAATTTTTATAGCTTTCTAATTCAAGCTATTAATCCACATAAAAAGAACTACAAATAGGAGTATTATAAATAGTATACTTAGTACCCATCCAAAGTTTTTCCACATTGGGTTCATCTTTTACTCTTTTTTTGCCACGAATATGTTCTTAGTTTAGCTGTGTCTCCAAAACCACAACTGCTACATTTCTTTTTTCTAATGTGGTATGAAGCTCCCCCACACCTTCTGCATCTGATAAAGTTTTTCTTACCAGACTTTTTTCCCATAGATGGGGTTCCTTTTGTCATTTTCTTATGCTGGTGAGATTAAAATTATTGTGTCTCCTCTAACAAAAACGGTTCCTAATTTTCTCTTTGTTTCTCCACTTTCTCTTTCTTCTGCGTCATCCAGTACTGTGTTTATATGGATGTCAAAAGCTTTTAGTGTTCCAACAAATTGTTTTCCGTTTTTTAGTTCTAAGAGAACTCTGCTTCCCCTTGCTTTGTTTAATGCGTCTAATGGTCTACTTTCTGTTTCCATTTTTTAAAACCCCCAAAATATAAAATTTAGCTTAATGTATTTGTTTAAAAGCTTATCGGTAATGAGAGTTGTAAAAACAAAAGTTATATAAATGGTGTATTTACTCAGAACTTTCATGGCAATTAGTCAATCAAGACCAAGAAGAAAAGCTAGTGGATCTAGATATGTAGATCTAAGAAAGAAAAAATCTTATGAGTTAGGTAGAGATCCTACTGGAACTAAACTTGGTGCTGAAAAGAAGAAAAGCCTACGTGTAAGGGCGGGTGGAAAAAAAGAAGTTATTTTGACTACCGATACTATTAATTTAATGGATCCTAAGACTAAAAAGAGTTCTAAAATTAAGATTGATAAGGTTTTAGAGAATCCAGCTAATAGACATTTTGTTAGAAGAAATATTTTGACTAAAGGCACTGTTATTGAAACTTCTAAAGGAAAAGCTAGAATTACTTCTCGTCCTGGGCAAGAAGGTGCTATTAATGCTGTTTTGGTTGGTGAGTAGATTATTCTAAAATTTAGAAACAGAAAGCTTTATAAAGGGAATTAGAAATCAGTATATAAATCTTACGAACCTTTTATAGGTGGTGAAAAATATGACCCCAAGTTATATAAAAAAATGCCCTGAATGTGGCAGTATAAACTTAATTTCTAAAGATGAACGAGGCGAAATAATCTGTAAGGATTGTGGACTTGTTATAGAAGAACGTATGATTGATTTTGGTCAAGAATGGAGAGAATTTGACTCTGAATCTGCTAGTAAAAGAAGAAGAACTGGTGCTCCAATAACATCTACTAAATTTGATGGTGGTTTGGGGACTAGTATTGGTACTGATGCTGATATTTTACGATTAAATACTAAATCTAAGAATAAATATATGCGATTACAAAAATGGCAACATAGAATTTCTACTGCTATTGAAAGGAATCTTAAATTAGCTCTTGCTGAATTAAAAAGAGTAAGTTCTTATTTGAAACTACCAAATCCTGTTTTAGAAGATAGTTCCGAGATATATAGACAAGCGGTTCAAAGAGGCTTGGTTCGGGGTAGATCAATGGAAAGTGTAGTTGCAGGGGCATTATATGCTGCTTGTCGTAGACATGAAATACCAAGAACTTTGGATGAGTTGGCAGAAGCTTCTGGAATTGATAAGAAAGAGATTGGCCGTACCTATAGATTTATAACGCGTGAATTAGGTGTTAGGATATTACCTTCTAATCCTGTTGATTATATTCCAAGATTTTCATCTGAATTGAAATTATCTGCTGAAACTCAAAGTAAAGCAGTTGAGATTTTAGAGATGGCACAAAAAGCAGAATTGACTTCTGGTCGTGGACCAACTGGTATTGCTGCTGCTTCATTATATGTTGCTGCTGTAATGAACAACGAGAAAAGAACCCAACGTGAGGTTGCTGATGTTGCTGGAGTTACAGAGGTTACAATTCGGAATCGGTATAAAGAGTTGTTGAAGAAGTTAGACTTAGAAGACGAAGTTAAAAAGAAACAAGTTGAAAAAGTTGTTGAAGAGTAGAATGCCATACGACAAGGACTTAACTAAGAGAATTAGAGATGAATTATGTATTTCTCAGTTTAAATTGGCTGTAATGATTGATAGAACGCCTCAAACGGTGAATAATTGGGAGAATGGTCATAATACGCCTCATATTAATTTTCTTGATGATTTGTACAGTGTTTGTCAACAGAATGGTATTGAAGAATTTACTTATATGACTCATCCAACAACAGGAGAACCTATATCTGTAAGTGTGGAAGGTCATTATGAAGGTCCGTTAACTGTAGAGGAGTAGAAAGCTTTTTATATTCTTAAAAGATAATTTTATTTATGTCTACGAAACTAAAGTGTGCTAGATGCGGTAAGGCACTAACTGGAAGACAAAAAAAGTGGTGTTCTGTTAAGTGTAGAAATGAAGGGAGTAAAAAACCTGAAAGTTCTGAAATGAAAAAGCTAATCGAAGTTTCTATTTTAACGCAACAAACCAATATAACCCTAATAAAATCTATTAGTGAATTATCTAAAAGAGTTGATAGTTTGGTTGATTTGTTTGAAGAAGCAGCAAAAAATGTTGGGGATGTTAAAGCAGTTACACAAGAAGAGGTGGGAGATATTGCTAAAAGAATTCAAGAAGTTGTACTCCAGAATAGGGATTTAGCAGAGGGATTACTTAATTTAGATAGCTATGTTAAACGAAAAGAAAATGTGCTTCCAAGATGACTGAAGAAACTTTTTTTATTTATGACCCTTTGGAAGGGAAAAGAAAGAAATTAACAAAAGAGTTAGAGTTTATTTTTGATGTTGATAAATTATCTAAGGCTAAGGTTTTAAGAAAGTTTATTAGGGATGTTATAATTGGTACGAGTTTGAGAGGGGCTAGATGAAATATTTATTTTTAGTTTTGATTCTTTTTATGGTTCCAGTAGTTGATGCTTATTCTTTTGATGATTTAATTGAGGATGTTAAAGATTTTTTTGATGGATATATTGATTTAACAGGGGATGTTGTTTTGAAACTTACTGAAGAGTCTACTGATTTTGGAACTGAACATTTAGAAGATATTAATCCTAAAGAAATAGCATCTTTGAAGGGAAAAACTTGTAAGGATAGTGATTTAATTGATTATTCTAGGAAAGGAATATGTAAAAAGGGTGATTCTAAAGTGCAAGACTATTGTTCTGAAGATAAAACCATGGTTATGGAATTCTATTGTAACAAAGAAGATTTTTGTGTTGGTAGTTGGTATGTTTGTTCTGGTAAGTGTTTAGATGGGGTTTGTGTGGGATAAAAACAAAAAGTATTTATAGATAGCTTATAAAATAGATTCATGTTTAATCATAAAATTAGGGTGGTATTAGGTTTATTTATTTTAACACTAGTATTTATTGGATTAACAAATCTTGAAAGTTTTGTCTATACTGGAAATGTTGTTAGTGATTTTGGAAAGCCGCCTTTGGCTGCTGCTATTTTCAAATTAGAAACTGATGAAGTGAAAACCGACGTTTTGTATGATTTATTAGATGGGGGGGATGCTAATATTTTATTAGAACCTATTGATAAGAATAAAGAAGAAAATAGTTATTTGTTTTTAAAATGGAATAAAAAAATAAGCAAACTATCTATCTATATGCGAAAAGTTGGTAATTATGAAGAAGCTTACTTTGAGATTTGGGGCCCAGATAATACAAAAATTGCATCTGGACAACTAGATAATGAATATCATTTGTATGAGTTTGATTTAAGCAAAGAATATATGAGTTTTGAGGATTATGCTTTATTTAATTTTGGTCCTGCTGAAATAAAAGTAGATCGGGTTTTTGGAGAAGAGTTACCAGAATCGAAGTCTAGTAGATTAATTGGAATTTTAACAGAAGGTTTTGTTTGATATTATCCATAAATAATTATTCCCACTATTAAAGGTATTTTAACAATTATCCATGCAATATACATGAATATTAATGGTTTTTCTTTATGTGAAATAGCATAAGTTAACCAAAATAAAGCTGTGAATAAATAAGCAATCCAAGAGATTAGAGAAACTCCTGCAGCATTTTGTTCTATCCATACCTTAAGAAGTTGAGGGATTGTCATAACCGGACCTATAATACCAATAGAATACGCTGATTTATCTAAAATGTGTTTCCATTTACTCTTACTCGGATAAGGCTCATGACCTTTTTCAAATAATCTTTTTCTTTTGTTTACGTGATGAAATCCTGTGTGCATATATATATTTTGAAAAAACTAGTATATATTTGTATTGGAAAATTAAAAGTAAGATTTATAAGTAATAAAATCAAATTTTTGTGTAATGATTAGGTGTGTTAAATATTCTGGAGGCAAAGTAAGTCCTGTTTCTCTTAGTAATGTTAATCTTTTAAGAGGATCTGTTTGGATTGATGTAGTTACAAAAGATAAAAAAGAATTACAAAAAATAGAGAAAAAGTTTAAATTCTATTCAAGGGATTTAGAAGATAGTGTTGATATGCATGAGGTTCCTAGATTAGCAAATAGAAAGGATTATTCTTTTATTATTTTGAGGTCTTTAACTGGGAAAAACCATTCCATCCCATTAGGAATTTTTTTGAGTAAAAAGTTTCTAATTACTATTCATCCCAAAGAGATTAATCCATTGAGTAGTCTTTTTAAGATAGTACATACGAAAGAAGGGAAAGAATTTTTTAACAGAGGAATGGATTTTTTAACTTATAAAATTATTTCAGAAATAGATCGTAATTTGCATGCTGACTTGGATAAATTTGATGGTAAAATAGATAAGATGGAAGAAAGAGTTTTGAACAGTCAAGTAGATGATATCCAAGAAGTATTCCCCTTAAAGAAACATTTGACATATTACAAAAAAGCTTTGACTTCTAATAAAGGGATTATAGAAAAGTTACAAAATAAAACAAGTAAATTTATTTCTGATAAAAATTTCCTTGATTTAAATGGATTGCATGTTGAAATTACACAAGCTGAAAGTACTGTTGATTTTCAAAGAGAAAAATTATCTAGTATTTCAGAAATGTATATGACTTCAATATCTAATAGATTGAATGATATAATGAGATTATTTACTGTAGTAGCTTCTATTTTAATAATTCCTATGCTTATTTCTGGCATTTGGGGTATGAATTTTGAAAAAATACCTTTCTTTGGTTTTCCTTATGGATTCTATATCCCGATTGGATTAATGATTTTTAGTATGATTTTTCTATTTTTTATCTATAAACGAAAAAGATGGGTATGAAACGAGATAAATTTACTAGGAAAGCATTTTCTGAAGGTTATTCTGCTAGAAGTGTATATAAGTTGAAGGCAATTCAGAAGAGGTTTGAAGTTATTAAGTCTGGAGATTTTGTTTTGGATATTGGTGCGGCTCCTGGTTCTTGGAGCGAATATGTTTTAGAGCTTGGTGGTGAAGTTGATTCTGTTGATGTTGTTAAACTTAAGGGTTTTATTCAGGTAGATATCATGAGTGATGATATTTATGATTTTCTTAAGGAAGAATATGATGTTGTTTTAAGTGATGTTGCCCCAAAAACTATTGGTGTTCGTTCTTTAGATAATGAATTATCTTATGATTTAAGCAAAAGAGCATTAGAAATTGCTTCTAAAGTTCTTAAAAGAAATGGTAAATTTGTTTGTAAGATTTTTCAGAGTGAATTTTCTGACAAATTTGTTAAAGAAGTTCGTGTGGTTTTTAAAGGTGTTAAGGTTGTAAAGCCAGAAGGAAGTAAAAAAAGAAGCAAAGAGTTCTATGTTGTTGGGCTTAGGAAGAAATAGTTAGTTTTTTAAAATAGGTTCTATTCTATATTATATGAATAAAGATTTAGAATTTATTAATAAAGAGCAAAAAGATATTGTTTTACTTGGACAAATTTCTGAACTTTTGGATTGGGATAATAAAGTTTGTATGCCTAAAAAAGGATTGGATTCGCGGGCAGAACAAATTTCTATGATTAATCAACAAATCCACGAGAGATTTACTTCAAATAAATTGTTTAAGTGTATAAAAAATTTAAGAAATAAAAAATTAAACTCTAAAGACAAGTTAGTTGTTGAAAAATTTTACAAAGATATAATTAGATCTAGAAAGTTGCCTAGTGAATTTGTAAAAGAATTATCCAATACTGTTACAAAAGCAACTGCAGTTTGGGAAAAGGCCAAAGAAACAAATGATTTTAAATTATTTAGACCATATTTAGAAAAAATTGTTAAGTTAAAGAGAAAAGAGTGTGAATATGTAAACTTTCCAGGGCATGCTTATAATAGTTTGTTAGATGAATTTGAAGAAGGTATGACTGTTGAAAAATTAATCCCTATTTTTGAAGAATTAAAAAAAGAACTTGTTTTATTGTTGAATGATATTAAGAATAATCCCCCATACAAAGTTCAAAGGAAAAAGTTCGGGAAATTTAATTGGTCTGTTGAAGTTCAAGAAAAAATTGGAAGAATTAAAAGTAGGCAAATGGGAATGGATCCTGAAGAATCTAGAATTGATGTTTATACTCATCCGTTTATGACTTCAATTGGAACTGAAGATGTTAGAATTACTACAATGTATAATGAAAAAGATCCTTTGTTTCCTTTTTTTTCAACTATGCACGAAACAGGACATGCTTTGTATGAGTTAGGTTTTGCTAAGAATTTAAGAGAGAGTATTTTACATTATGCTCCTTCATTTGGAATGCATGAATCACAATCTAGAATTTGGGAAGAGATTATTGGAAAAAATGTTGCTTCTTTAAAGAATAGTTATTCGCTTTTTAGGAAAGGATTTCCACAACAAATGAAAAATATTAGTTTTAAAGATTTTTATAGAGAAATAAATTTTGTTGAGCCAAGTTTGATAAGAATCACTGCTGATGAAGTTACCTATTGTTTGCATATTATTTTAAGGTTTGAGTTGGAGCTTGCTTTAATAGAAGGAAAACTTAAAGTTAAAGATTTGCCTTCTGCTTGGAACTCTAAAATGCATGACTTTTTTGGTATTGTTCCTGCTACAGATAGTTTAGGTGTTTTACAAGACTGTCACTGGAGCAATGGTTCTTTTGGTTATTTTCCTAGTTATGCAATTGGTTCTATGTATGCTGCGCAATTATTTAATCAAATGAACAAAGGGCTTTTAATTGAGGTAGGCAAAGGCAATTATAAACCTGTTTTATCTTGGTTGAGAAAAAATGTACATAATTATGGTAGGACATTAAGTTCTGAAGAAATTGTTAAAAAATGTTGTGGTCGTGGATTGAATTGTGATGATTTTATTAGTTATTTAAGAAATAAATATTCTAAGATTTATCAGATTTAACACATAAGAATTTATATAGTTTTTGAAACCTTGAGACAAAATGCAAGAATTATTCCCATTTGAAAAATATAGAAAAGGACAGGATTCTTTTATTAAAGTTGTAAATACTGCTCTAAAACACAAAAAAGATGTTTTGGCAAATGTGCCCACTGGTGTTGGGAAAACTATTGCTACACTCGCACCTGCTTTGAGATTTGCTTTAGCGAACAATAAATCTGTTATTTTTCTTACTTCTAAACACACTCATCATAAGATTGCTATTGAAACCTTAAAATTAATTAAAGAAAAGAAAGGAATAAATTTTCAAGTTGCGGACTTTATAGGTAAAAGATGGATGTGCCCCAGAGAGGATATTGGTAATTTAAAATCTGGGGAGTTTAGTGAATTTTGCAAGTATGTTATTGATAATAAGGAATGTGATTTTTATAAGAATTATCATAGCAAAGAAAGAATTTTTGTTAATAAAGTGTTGGCTGATGAACTTAAAACTAATATTTTTCATGTTGAAGAATTAGTTGAAAAATGCAGAAATGCAGAAGTTTGTAGTTTTGAAGCTGCTGCAAATTTGGCTAAAAAAGCTAAAGTGATTGTTGTTGATTATTATCATATTTTAAATCCTGGAACTCGTGAAAGATTTTTTAAGAAGATTGGAAAAGAATTAGAAAATTGTATTTTAATTTGGGATGAGGCGCATAATTTGCCTTCTCGTGCGAGAAGTTTGATGAGTGATGTGATAAATACCTTTAGTTTAGATTCTTGTGTTAGGGAAGCTGCTAAATTTAATTCTGAATTAGAAAGCGATGTAGTAAGGATAAATGAAGCACTTTTGAGACTTAGTAATCTATTAGGTGTTGAAAAAAATGAGGTTTTGGTTTCTAAGCAAGATTTTATTGATATTGATGAGAAAGTTATAGAAGAATTGTATAGTACTGCTGAGAAAGTTGTTGAAGAAGAGAGAAGGAGTTTTTTGCATGGTCTTGCTCATTTTCTAGAACTTTGGAAAGATGATGATCCAAGATTTTCAAGGATTTTAAGGAGAACGTTTAATGCAAAAGGAAAACCAGTGATTAGTTTGTTTTACAACTGTTTAGATCCGAGTATTGTTTTAACGCCCATCTTACAAAATTCTCATTCTAATATTTTTATGAGTGGAACATTGTATCCTTTAGATATGTATGAAGAAATTTTTGGGTTAGAAAATCCAATAAAAGTAGAGTATCCAAATCCCTTTCCAAAGGAAAATTGCTTGAATTTGGTTGTACCTGCAATAAGTACTAAGTTTGATCAAAGAAATGGTAAGATGTATGAAAAAATTGCTGATAATGTTTCTGAACTGATTGATATTATTGAAGGGAATAAAATATTTTATTTTCCTAGTTATGCATTAATGGGTAAAGTTAAGGAATTTATTAGTGGGGATTTCTTTGTTGAAACTCCTGGAATGGATAAACATTCTCGAGAAATGATTTTGAAGAGGTTTATTTCTATGAAAGATGAAGGGGCTACCTTGTTTGCAGTTAGTTCTGGAAGTTTTGGAGAGAGTATTGACTTGATTGGAGATAAGTTGAAATCAGTTATTATTGTTGGGGTTCCTTTTGCTAGAAATGATTTGGAGATTAAAGAGTTAGTTAGGTATTATGATGAGAAATTTGGTAAGGGGATGGAATATGGTTATATCACACCTACTTTTACAACTATAATGCAAAACGCTGGACGTTGTATTAGAAGTGAAACAGATAAAGGAATTATAATTTATTTAGATGAAAGATATGCTTGGAGTAATTATCGTAAGAACTTCCCTTCTAGTGTTAATCTTGTTGGGGCTAGAAGTTATGATGATGTTCGTGAGTTTTTAGAAGGTTAACGTCTTCTTGGATATCTTCTTTTTTGAGGTTGCCTTCTAAACTTCCCTCTAGGTTCTCTACTTACTGTTCTCTTTTGTATTTTTGCCCTTTCAATATAAGGGGTTTTTTCTTTTGGAATATTAATGTTATGCTCTTTTAAAACCCTACCGAAATTATTATGATCTCTAGATCCTAGAATATTTATTACTATTCCTGCATTTCCAGCACGAGCAGTCCTACCAATTCGATGAATATAATCCTTGCTGTCATTTGGGGTATCATAGTTGTACACGTGCGATATTCCTTTTATGTCCAAACCTCTAGCGGCCACATCTGTACAAACTAAAACATGGGTATTCTGTGAGTGAAATTTTTCTAATGTTTTATGTCTTTTAGCTTGAGTTAGCCCCCCATGTAAGGCTAGCGCATCTATTCCATTTAATTTTAGGTTTTGTTCAATGAAGTCTGTATTTCTTTTTGTGTTACAGAATACCATTACTAAATCAGATCTTTCTTTTTTTAGTAAGTGTACTAACAATGAAAATTTTAATTGGTCTGGAACATCATAATAAATCTGTCTTAGTTTTTTTGGATCTACCATTGGAGTTGCAGAAATTTTTATTGGTTCGTGTAGGTGCTTTTTTATTAAATGTTCTATTAAACCAGAAATTGTTGCTGAAAAAAGTAAAGTTTGTCTTTTTTTAGGACAATTTCTTATAATTTTTTCCACATCATCTATGAACCCCATATCTAACATTCTATCTGCTTCGTCTAAAACTAAAATATTGATATGACTTAGATCTATAGTCCTTCTTTGCAAATGATCTAAAATTCTTCCAGGGGTTCCAACAACAACATCCGCATTTCTTAATTGTTTGATTTGCCTATCTATTGGTACGCCACCATATACTTTTGTTATTTTTAATTTTTTATACTTTGAAAATGTTTTCAGAGACTTATTTATTTGTTCTGCTAACTCCCTTGTTGGTGTTAGAACTAGGGATTGTATTCCTTTGCCTTCTTGTGAATTTTGGATTATACCTGCTCCAAAGGCTAGTGTTTTTCCAGATCCAGTTGCAGATCCAGCTATTATATCTCTTCCCTTAACTACTGCAGGGATTGCTTTTGTTTGAATCTCTGTTGGTTCTTCAAATTTTTCTTCTTCAATTGCTTTTAATATTGGCTCAATTAGGCCTAATTGTTTAAATTTATTCATTTTAATGTTATTTAAGAAAAAAATGTGTAATTTTTCGTTACTGTTTTTTCTTCTCCATTTAATACTAGGATTTGGGGCGAAAAGTCTGTTTATAAGTGTTTTGGTTGAGCAAGTTTTACGAGGGAAAGGTTTAAAAGTTAAGTAAACTCTATTCTTTGTATGTATGTTAATGAAATAAAAGAAAGTTCAGATAAGATAAAAATACAAGGGTGGGTTCATGATCTTAGAGATTTGGCCAATATCAAGTTTATTTTATTAAGGGATTCTACAGGGGTTATTCAATGTGCAATAAAAGAGGATAGCAAAGCATTTCATAATTTTGGCCAGGTAAGTTTTGAAAGTGTTATTGAAATAGAGGGAGAGGTTACGGAAGCAAAGGTAAAAAGTCCTGAGGTTAGTGTAAAAAGTTGTGAGATTCAAGTATCTAACCTAAGAATATTAAATAAAGCAGAACCATTACCAATTCCAGTTTTAGATAAAAGAATAAATACGGGATTGAGCAAAAGGTTAGATAATAGGTCCTTGGATATTAGAAAAGAAAAGGTTAAGGCGATTTTCCAGATTCAGAATGTTTTAATGCATGCTTTTAGAGAATATTTTTATAAGAAAGAGTTTATAGAGATACAACCCCCTGGTATAATTGGAACTTCTACTGAAGGAGGCACTGAATTATTTGAAGCAAAATATTTTGAAAAAAATGCTTATTTGGCACAGTCCCCCCAATTATATAAACAGTTGTGTGCTATAAGCTGGGAAAGGGTTGTTTCTACATCTCCTGTTTGGAGAGCTGAAAAACATAATACTACAAGACATTTGAATGAAGCTAGGCAAATGGATATTGAGGTTGCTTTTGTTGATCAGTTTAAAGTTATGAAATATTTAGAAGATGTTATGAAATATATGATAAAACAAGTTATGAAAGATTGTAAGAAACAAATCGATTTATTGAATTTGAAACTGAAGATTCCAAAGGCCAAATATTTGAGTTATAAAGAAACTGTTCAATTATTAAAATCTAAGGGGGTTCCAATTGAATATGGAGATGATTTGGAACCTGAGGTTGAGAAAAAATTATGTGAATTATACAAAGATAGTTTGGTTTTTGTACACTCTTGGCCAAATTCCTTAAAACCATTTTATATTTGGCCATTAGATAAAGATACAAGTGCGGGATTTGATATGTTATATGGTGGTTTGGAGTTGAGTTCTGGTGGACAAAGAGTTCATGTTCCTACTGTTTTAATTGAAAATTTGAGAAGTAAGGGATTAGATCCTGAAAACTTTAGTTGGTATATTGATGGGTTTAGATATGGTGCTCCAGTACATGCGGGATGGAGTATTGGTTTAGAAAGATTAACTATGGTTGTTTGTGAATTAGAAAATATTCGTGAGGCCTGTATATTTCCTAGAGATAGAGATAGGTTGACTCCTTAATTTATTTCTTCTTTTTCTTAGTAGGTTTTTTCTTTTTTACAACTTTTTTCTTAACTAACTTCTTTTTAGGTTTCTTCTTAACTACTTTTTTCTTTTTTCTAAATAATCTTTCTTTTAAACTTTTATTTCTTTTTTTAGTTTCTTCCAATTTTTTAAATAAACCCTTTGTTTTTTTTATTTTCTTTTTCCCGCTTTTATGATCTTCTAGTTCTTCTTTTTTCCTTTTCACTAATTCTTCACGTAATAATGGCAATTGTCTGTTTATGTCTCTTGTTAACTCAGAGAATTTTTTAGTCCTTATTCTATATGTTGCTTCAGATATTGTTCCCCCTTCAAAGTATTCTTTTTGGGCTTTTGCGATTAAAGATTCTAAAACTTTTGATTCTATTTCTAATTTATTTATTTTATGTTTTGTTCTATAATAAATAAACCTATTTTTAAATATAAAAAAAGATATCCCCCCAGCAACAAAAACTATTAGAATAATAATCCAATTATTAACTATAAATGATTTTATAGTTTTTGTTGTGGCTTGATATGCTAAATTTAGAGCAGTTTGTTTGCCCTCAATCTCAATTAATTTTGAATAGGATTGTTTTGCTAAATCGTAGGCTTCATCATAAACTTCATTTTCGAATTCAAATTCCATATCTGCTAGTAAACTACTTGCTTCAGATAAGTTTATTTGTGGATTTTTTTCTTTTATATCATCATAAAGAAGATATACATATTCAATTTCATCTTTAGCTTTATATGCTTGGTCATTTAATTCTGTTATTTCTCCTAGATATTTTAAAATTAAATCGTAATCTCTATTATTTTCATTTTTTATCTTTTTTTGTACTTCATAGATCTGTGTAGCTGCTTTATAAGTATCATTTACTCTTTGAATATTAAATCCGTTAAGGGATAATTCAGATATCATATCTTCCGCTTCTAGAAATTTTTGTTGGATATCTGAAGTTTGATTTTCTGCAAGATTAATAGGTAATATTAATAAAAGAACGAACAATAAATAAGCTTTTTTCATATTCATTTTATGTTAGAGTATAATTTCCTTTCAAATTTTTATTTGGGTAAACTACTAATCCCCTTCTATTTATAATTTCTGCTTCCACTATTCTCCTATCAAATGGCTGTCCTCTTAGTTTCAATATTTCAACTGCTCGTTTTCTTCCACCATGAGCATATACAACATTATAAAAAACTATTATTCCATCCGAAAGAAAACTAGTCGCTTCATCTCCAGATCTAGCAACATTTCCAACATGAGAGGGATTTGGAACTTCCCTTATTAGTAAGGAACTCATTTTATTTTTTTCTAAATATTTAAATAATTGCTCCATATAAATCCTAAATCTATTATCTTCTCCAGAGAAAGCAGAAGCAATGGATGTTAAGGAGTCAAATAATACCAGATCTGGATCTATCCCTTGTGGAATAAGGATTGGTTGCACTTCAATTAATAATTCTTTTTTTGCTTCAGATAATAATGCTTCAACAGACCTTGCAATATCTAAAGCACTAAATCGTTTAATTACTAATTGCCCATTTTTTATATATTTTCTTGCATCAAAATCAAAAGACATCATGTGTTCAATTAGCCTTTCTTCTGGTTCCTCAAAGGACATATATAACACTTTTTTTCCTTTTCTACAAAAATCCATTGCTACGTGTAAGCAAAAGATCGTTTTTCCTGAGCCTGGGCCCCCTTCAACTAAAACGCTTGTGGATAGAGGAATCCCCCCATCACCCAATAAAGTATCAAATCCTGCTATTCCAGTTCTATATACATTTTGATTACTAGATATCCTTTTATCACCTATTTTTTCTTTAGAATGTATTTCTTTTATTTTATTTCTGTGATTTTTTATGTTTTTCCCATGTTCTTTTAGAAATTCTTTTGCAATTTTATTTGCTATTTTTATCTCTTCTTTTTCAATATTTTTTTGTACTTTTGGATCATAAGTGTATTTTTCTGGTTTTGCTTTATATATCTCTTTTATTTTTTCTTCTTTAATTTTTTCAATTTCTTTAGAATTCTCTATCTTTTCCTCTTCTTTTGGTGTTTTTTTCTTTATTTTATTAAATAGTTTATCTAAAAACATATTATCAATCACCTTATGCCTTTATTATATTTTTTTCTCTTTTTATTGTTTTCTATTTTCATTTTCCCTTATATGCTTTCTTTACATCTGCCATTGCTAGTTTTTCTTCTATTTCTGTTAATCTTTTTGAATAGGATTTGAACATATTTTCATATACTCTTGTTTCGTATTTTCCACCAGCTATATAAT
>JAIOSD010000002.1 GCA_021107835.1 archaeon | reverse complement strand
GATGAGTTGAAGAATCTTGAAGATTCTTCTTCTGAGAGGGATTTTCCTCCGCCTCCGCCTCCGCTTCCCCCGCCTGTTGTGTCGCCCCCGGTGTTTCCAGCAGTTACTGTTGGATCAATAACTGTTACAGTTAGCGAGGCATTCTGTGTTTGATTTGTATTATTTGTAATTGGCTCTGCTATTATAACTTGGCCCCCTATAGCTGCATTACTTGGAACATTTACTAAAATAGTATGGAATTCATAATTATTTGGACTAGTAGGACTAATAGTTCCAAAAGACACAACTAATTCATCAGAAGTGGTCCATCCATTTGGAAGGTGAATTGTATTATTCACCCCTGTGGCAGTCTCATTTCCGAGATTCTTTACCTTTATAGTATAATTTACGTTAGTAGCTCCAAGCAAAACAGATTCACTTTTTACAGTAAAAGAATCATATATATAAGGCCCATTTGCATAAGCAACAATATCTCCTAAAGAAATATTTGTAGGTGGGTCTGCCGTTGAATTATCATGGGTCGCTGTTATTACTAAAGAATATACATTGCTTTCAGTTGGTAACCCGGCGGTTATATTTATTTTTGTTGTATTCCCCGCACCAAGCTGGATTTCGTAAGGGCCCGCTGATCCGTTATAATAAATTGACCAATCATCACTATCATCCCGATTAGATGTTAATGTGAAATTTGCAGTGTAATCTGCGGTGTTGTTTATTGTTAGATTAAATATTTCTATGGTAGATCCAATTAATCCAGAAGTTGCTTCAAAAGTTGTTGGGGAAATAGCCCAGGTTAGGTCTTGTTCAACAAGAACTATAGTCGAGTTGCTTATTTGATTATTTCCTGCTGCATCTGTTGCGTTTATTCTATATGTATAATTTCCAGATGCTGCTGTAGTAAAATTTGCTGTATACATTGTTCCAGAGTAATTTGTCATTGTTGTTTCGTTCCAGGTTAAATCAGTTGGGCCTTTGTAATGAAGTATTGTTGTATTCAAAGATATTTTATCTGTTACATTCGCGGTTACATTAATTAATACTCCCGGATCTAAATCATCTGGATCACTAGGACTAATTGAAATTGTTGTTATATTTGGTGGACTAACATCTGTTACTGTAAATACTTTTTGAGGAGTTGAATTAAAATTGTTTCCAATGTCTTTTAAAATAAACTTACAATAAATGCTGGTTCCTCTCAGATCTGATGAAGGTATTGTATAATTAAGATCTCCTGAACTTGTTGAAAATGTAACTGAGTGATTTACTGGTGTTCCAGTTGCGTTTGTTTCTACAAAGCCTTGTTTTAATCTTAAATCATCTGTCCAAGAAGAATAACAAGTTACACTTTGATTATCATTTGGTGTAGAGGGTGTAACATTATAATCTGAGTAAGTTGGATATGATGTATCCCCATATTCTATTGAACCTATTGAATAATTAAACTCATTGTGAATACTATAATATGTATCGTTTAATGGAGTATAACCTTCTTCCCCATCCCAGAAAATTCTTGCAAGCTTTGTGGTGTATCTGCTCCCTGCAGTTACCGATTCTACACTAGAGATTAAGTATCTTTTATAAAACTCAGAAGATGGTTGATCCCAGAAGTCTATTTTTGCACCACTTTCTAACGCACTTGATCTATTTAGGAATATTTCTCCTATTGCTGTTTTTGAAGTGTTGTGATATGCCCCCAACCAAATCATGCTTATATCTAATGATGCATAATCTGCCCCGTTTCCGGTTGTTAGTGTGTTTTCTGAGACAGATCCGTTGGAATACCCAAATGCTACTTTATTGAAATAACTATCCCCATAGAAAACGAAATAATCAATCAGATATTCTAGATTATAAGTTGAGGATATATTTAAATCACTCTCGTAGATTATATAATTATTTTTTGAATATGTCCAATAAGTTTGGTTGAAGGGTAGGTTAGTGTTCTGGGCCCCACTTGTTTCACTCAAATATCCACTAACAACATATTTATTGAATATTGGTCCAGAATATTCTAGGGTTCTTGTTGGAGATTGTTCATTTTGCCCAGAATATGAACCCCCATTTATTGTTAAAAGATAGGGAGAGGTTTGCATTGGATCTTGTCCAGCTAGATTATCTGTGGATCCTTGTTTTGTCCATGCAGCATCCATCACTGCACCATTATCAGAATCTGTTCTTATTGTATAAAAACTGTTATTAAAAAACCTATAATTACTTGTTGTTGTGTAAGTACTTAAATCCGTATTATATGTTGCATTTTCAATAAATATATCGTTGTAGTGTATATGGTATGTTCTATTTTCACTTTTACTTAAAGAAGTTAACCAAACCACATTTGCTACTGTTGTTGTATTATTTGTTGCAGTATAGTTATATACTTGGGATGGGATTTCCGTGTATATGGAGCCATTATAGGATGTAACCCTTATAGAATTTACATCTGTGTTTTCTGTGAAGTTAATTCTAACATCTACCGGAAGAAAATATCTTTCCATTAGGTTTGGTTCTGAAACATTAACCTCTTTAGAATAAACAAACATGTTGCTATTGTTATCTGTGAAATTAGTTATCCAATTATTTCCTTGATAAAAAGAAAAATCGAAAGATTCATAGTTTGTTGAATTAGAGAATATTGTTGCATTATAAAATCCAACTGAACCATTAAGGGTATAGTTGTAGTAAAAAATTGTTCCATCTTCGCTTGTCATTTGAGGTTGATCTATAACAGTAGTTCCGGAAGAATCTATGATTAGAATTTTTGGGTAATTTTCGTATGAATTATATACATATGCTTTTAGTTTTGATGATTCGTTTTGTGCAAAGAAAGATTTTGATTTGTTTTCTGGATCGTAGGTTCTTAACCAAATTATTTGTGGATCAATTGAAAATCCAGAATCAGTATCATTAATGTAATTATATCCTGTGTCGTTTACAGCTTGTGCGGTTATATTAAATGCCCCCCCAACATCATAAGTATTTATTGTATAATTATATTCCCAAAGGTGTGCATCTCCATCCGTGCCGTTTGTCATGGAGTAGGTTGCGGTTGTACCATTTGCGAAAGTTATTGAAACATTTGCTGCAGTTATTAAATCATTACGTCTTGTTTCATTAGCCCTTATTTGCAATACATTAGTTGCTTTATATCCTTGAACTATTGGGTAATTATTTAATATTGTGATTAATGGCCAATCTTCTAGTGTTATATAAATTGTTTTACTAGTAGACATATTTGCTTCTCCTGATCCTGAGAAGTGTTCTGATTCTGTGGCTTGGAATGTATGATTATTATAATAGGTTTTTGTAGTTGTTGTTGATCCTAAGTATACTCCAGTGTATTCTCTTAATGGGATTGGATCTGTTAATCCATCTTCTCCAGTGGTTTCATTAGCTACCAACGTACTAGCATTATCATAAACTAAAACTCTTGAATTATTTACTTGTCCATTGGTGTTAGATACATTTACAACCCCGTACCATAATTGTTCTCTGGAACTATAAGTATTCCAATATTCAGCATCTGGATCATAAGAGCAATTTAAGAAGTAGAGTTTTGTTGGAACTGCTACACTACTTAAGATTCTATAATCATATACTGTAGATGTCCCCATTATTTTGTTGTTTGCAAAATCGGTTTGTCTCATATCTCCATATGCTAAATAAATTCCAATATAATTATTTTCAAAGGTTGTATCTGTGATTGTATTATTATTACTATATGCGAGATAAATTCCTGGGCCGCCTGTATTGTTTATTATATTATTTGTGAAATTATTATAACTTGAATAAGTCATATATATCCCTGCATCTGTAGTCCATCCTGCATTTGATCCTGCAGTTATATTATTCCTAATAAAAACATTATTTGGAGAATCATCAATATATATTCCATCTTCAGCTAATCCAGAAAGGGAATTATTTTCAAATCGATTATTTGAAGATTCTTGAGTCATATACAAGGCATAATAATTGGCTGCAGAGCCAAGATCCCCCCAAACAACATTATTAGTGAGATTTACATGATTGGTACCAGTATAGAGATATATTCCGTGGGCAGTTCCATTTATTATATTGTTTTCTACAAGTCCAGTTGTGACATCACTTAATCCAAGTCCATGATCATTTGAGGTTCCAGATTTTATTGTGTTATTTATTAATGTTACATTTGTTCCTGAAACTATCACTGCCCCCCACCCATTGGTTGCAGTAAATGTGTTATTAGTGAGTCTAAGATTTGTATTCACAGAAGAGTCTTGGAATGCTGTAGTCCCCCCTTTGATTATATTATTAATCAAAAAATTATTCTCTGTGCTTCCTGTAACAATATATACTCCCAAATTTGCACTTGAAGAAATATAATTGGAGTCAATATAATTATTATTACAATCACTTTCTAATCTTAATGCATTATTTGGTGAGGAAATATTATTGCTGGTAAAATTATTTTCTCCAGAACTTAAATAAGCTCTGATACCATACGTCCCAGAAGTAGTTATGTTATTATTATAGAATAAATTATCCCCTGCATGATCATTTAAATAAATTCCATAAGCTGTATTTGAGTGTATGGTGTTGTTTATGTAGTCATTATCTGAAGCGTATGAAGTAGCATAAATTGAATAGCTTTGGCCAGTTATATTATTCCCTATAAACCTATTTCCAGTCGCATAATTGGTTATATAAATCCCATAAGCTGTAGAACTATCTATTATATTGTTTGTGAGGTTGTTATTATTTGAATAAGTTACTACATATATTCCATTTCTTGAGGTTACATTATTGTTTTCAAAAACATTGTTTTGAGAATATTGATTAATAGTTAAACCATAAGTTAGGGGGGAATAAAATGTGTTATTTGTTATGTTTGAATTGGTAACAGTATAGGCTTCTAATGATGCATAATCATTTTGATTTGAAATGAAAGTACTGTTAAAAATAGTAACATTATCAGAGTACATTAAATACAACCCCCTGTCTCTATCTGTGGAGTGTCCTTCAAAATGACTGTTTTCTATAATTATATTATTCGCGTATTGGATTTGCCCCCCATAACCATATGTTCCTGTAAATGTCCCCCCATCAAATCTGCTATTTTGGATTGTGGAATTATCAAGATAGTATATTACTATCCCTTGATCTGATGCGGTTGTTCCTCCTGTAAAATTGCTATTTATTATTGTCCAATTGTTGTTGGGGATTGTACTACTGTGGGTAATATACGCCCCATATTCGTTTACCCCAGAAAATGTTGAATTCTCTATTCTCATATTTTGTACGGAATAAGTGAGCATTCCATCCCAGTATCCATTTAATAAGTGAGAATTTTCGATTGTAATATCATCTGAATTTGCCCCCACATATAAATTTCTTGCAAATTCCTGAATTGTGCAGTTCTTAATTGTTAAATTGTCATAGTTTGCGTTGTTTATGATTACTCCATATCCAGAGGAATCTGCATCCCCATCTATCATATAACCTTGACAATCTATTGTTATGTTTGTGGCCCCGATAGTTATACAAGTTCCATCATCATTTGTTATATTTTGTGTTAATTTATAATATTCATTTGCTGTGCTTAATGTTCCACATGCTGAAAAAGTTGCTAAATTATGGGCATATGCTGTTTGTCCCCCAAAATTAAACTCTAAATTGTGTTTTCCTTGAGTTATAACTTCACTTATTTCAACCCCCGTTTTATCACAAGAATAATTGTAAACAGTTATGGAATTGTTTCTTGTTTCATAATCTAAAATTGTTTCCCCGCATTTGATTTCTAAGAATTCTATATCTTCTCCGAAAAGGGTATCATTTACCCCAGTTACGATTAGATCTGCTTGTCCAGTTGTATTAAACTTAACCGTCCAATTTCCCCCGATTGCAGGGTAAGATTGGATGTTTAATATGTTAATTTCTAATTCGAAGGTTTGGTTGCTTAAGTGGGGTGTAATCCATTCAATATAATCTACTAAACCGTTTTCATCTTTGTCATAGGAAACAAAATTTACTTCTTTTCTGCCTTTTTCTGTTGAATGGTAAAGATTTATGCTTTCTTCGGGTGTGTTATTTAAGTAAGTGTAAGTTAGAATATTTTCATAGTGTTCTTCGCTTGAAACTAATATCTCTTTTTTCCATTCTGTTTCTTGTTTTTCTGTTGTAGTTGGCCCAGGCATATAATAATTAATCCTTACTTCATCTAGTGGGCCAATTATTTTTACTATTTGTTCTTTTTTTCCCTGCGCTATCTGAATTTTGTTGTTTGAACTTTCTACTTTTTTATCTTTTAGTTCTATTCCCTTTAATAATTTCTTTATTGTGATATTTTCGGCTTTTTTGGGGAGTTTTACTTGTAAATTTTCTACTTCCTTGTCTAAAGTTATATTTTTTTCCCACTTAACCGCTTCATTAATAATCACTTCATAATACAGTTCTGTTATATTTTCTGTTATGTTTGTTGGGGAGATTTCTGTTAAGTTTATTTGAGTAAAATTAATTTCAATATTTCTGGTTTCATTTACTTCCATTGTATCATTTAATGGATTTGTGATATTTTCTGGGATTGTTTGATTTATTTCTTCTGTTTCATTGATTTCTATTATTTCTGTATCATTCATTTTTACTTTAGAGATATTATCTTCTGAAATGATATTTAATTCTTCTATATCAATTGAAAAATTTAATTCCATAGTTCTTTGTTCATTTATTCCAGAAAAGTTTTCAATAGCAAATCCCGTGTATGAAAAATCGATTATTATTAAAGCAAATAAAATTGTTAAACAGGTGAAAATTTTTAAAAAAGTAAATTTTTTATTTTTTTTTGTTAATTCTTTTTCTTTTTGCTTTGCTTTTTTTAGATTTGGACCAAGATAAATTGTTTTGGTTTTGGTTTTAGATTCTCTTATTGTAGTATAAAAATAATCCCGATTATTTATCCTCTTTTTATGCAATCAAACAACCCCCTTTAACCTAAAAATATTGTGGGTTAAACATTTATAAACCTTACTAATTTTGTGGGTTAAACATTTATGGGATATTTTAAGTTTACCTTATAACCTGAAGAATAAAAACCTTTTTATATCTCTTTTATTTATTTTAGAAAGATGAAATTCTTACAAATAGAAGAAGCCTTGAAAAAGAAAGGCAAGGTTTCAGTTAGAGGGTGGGTTTATAGAATCAGAAAGTTAAAAAATAATATTTTTATTGTTCTTAGAGATTCAACAGATATAATTCAGTGTGTTGTTAAAGATCCTAAATTAGTTAAGATTGCAGATGAATTATTAATGGAAAGCTCTTTAGAGATAGAGGGAAAAATTTATGCTGAGAAAAGGGCACCTACTGGGTATGAAATAGAGGTTTCTAAATTGAATGTTGTTCATGCTGCAGAAGATTTTCCTATTGGAAAAGATCAAAGTCCAGAATTTTTGCTAGACCAAAGACATTTGTATATCAGATCTAGAAAAATGACTGCTATTATGAAAATAAGAAGCACAATATTTGGAGCAATTCATGAATTTTATAGAAGTAAGGGATTTTATGAATTTCAAAGTCCTATTTTAGTCCCTGGTGGAGCAGAGGAAGGACCAACTATGTTTGAAGTTAAATATTTTAACAAAAAAATGTTTTTGGCACAAACTTGGCAATTGTATGCTGAAGCTGCAATGTTTGGTTTAGAAAAAATTTATTGTATTTCTCCCTCGTTTAGAGCTGAAAAATCTAAAACATCTAGGCATTTAACTGAGTATTGGCATGCTGAAATGGAAGTTGCTTGGCTTAATTTGGATGGATTAATGGATTATGCGGAGGAGCTTATTAAATTTATCTTAAAAAAAGTTATTAAAGAAAATAAAAAAGAATTTATGATATTGGGAAGGGATATTAAAAAATTAGAACCTTCTTTAAAGAAAAAATTTCCTAGGATAACATACACTGAAGCTTTAAAATTATTAGAAAAAAAGAAAGGGATGAAAGTTAAATGGGGGAAGGATTTAAGAACTATTGAAGAAGAAAAAATTATGGAATTATATGATACTATTGTTTTTGTAACACATTATCCAAAAGAAGAAATGGCATTCTACAAACCTAAGGATCCGAATAATCCAAAGGTTGCTATGTGTTTTGATGCTCTAGGACCTGAAGGTGTTGGAGAATTAATTGGTGGAAGCGAAAGAGACGAAGATTTGGATGAATTAATTAAATCTTTGAAGTCTAAAGGAGAAGATATTAAAGATTATCATTATTATTTAGACACTCGTAAATATGGTTCTATTCCCCATGCGGGATTTGGGCTTGGTGTTGAGAGAATTGTTAGATGGATTTGTGGCTTAGATAGTGTTAAAGATGCAATTGGTTTCCCACGAACAATGATTAGGTGGAATCCTTAGAGCTTTTTGTTATCATCTAAAACTCCGAAAGCCCATATCTTCTCAGGTGAGGGCGTACCAGGAGTTCGATTATAAATATTTATCCCATCACCATAATATCTTCTATTATCGATGTATGTAGAGGTAATTAATGGTTCATCTTCGTGAGATCCAATGATTAGGGATTTATTATGCATCCAAGGATGATCCTCTATCTCTTTTAGTTTTCTTATTCCTTCTTCACCTATTAATGCATCAAAAAGTTCATCTTCGCCGTATCCCTTATCTATAGACTTTACTTGTTTTGGATTTTGTCCTAAAACTTCTAGCATTTTTTCCAATTCATTTTGTGTTAGTTTTCCTGTCTTGCCTTTAAGAGGGTCTGGTAATGAAATTAAACCGTTATCTGGGAAAACTTTAACATCCCCTTTGGGGCCCCATAAACATTTTGAAGAAGAGTGAACCTTTTGACTATATGCGATCTCCATAATTTCACGGGCATATCTTGAATCAATACCTGTCGGTTGATCTTTGCAAAAAGCATCATGAATTATCGAAATTAATTGGGGTAATGTGGCTATTCTTGTTCCCACTTTATTTACCCATTTTTCAAAATATAGGGGAATGTCTGAGATAAAAATCCCATAATAGAATGGATGTGCAAAGGTTAAGTCTTTTCCTTCATGTTGAACCGTAAGTTCTGTTCTTTCTTCTTTAATTTTCATTTTTTATTTTATTATTTTATATTTCCTTTATTTCCATAAAACGATAAGTAAAATCATTTGCTATCCGGCCTTTACAAATTAAAATTGGTTCTGGGGGCAAGGCTACATAAATTCCGTTTGCCCATTTTGGTATTTTTTTTGGCGAATATCTTTTGGATAAAGTATTATCCCCCCAATGTGCACTTTCAACTAAACCTGGAGTTTTTTCAATAAGATCTATTACACCATCTACAATATAACTATCAGAATAGATTCTCCATTTCCATCCTGATTTAGCAAGATTTAAATAATATCTTTCAATTTTGTTATTGGGATTTGCAATAAAATGTCTTTCCTCACTTTGCCTAAGAATTGCTACTCTTTGATCTAGAACTTTGTCATTGACTATAAAAGCACCATTTTTGCCGTCTTCAACTAATCTTTCTTTTGTCATTTTTATCCTTATTAAGTAGTATTAATATGCAAATAAACATATATAAAAATATCTTTTAATTTTTTGTAATAAATAACAAGACTTATATAGTAATTGTATTAAATTATAATAATGGTTTATAAATTGGATTTATTGGACAAAAAGATATTGTATGAGTTAGAGCTAAATTCTAGACAACCTTTAACAATTTTATCTAAAAAACTAAAGAAAAGTAGAAATGTTATAGAGTATAGAATAAAGAGATTACAAGAAGAAGGAATTATAGAAAACTTTGTTACTTTATTAGATGCTGGAAAACTTGGATTAATGATTTGGAATGTGTATTTGGAATTTCAAAATTTAACTAAAACTAAAGAAAAGGATATAATTAATTATCTTAAAAAAAATAAAAAAGTTTGGTGGGTGGCCCAAACAACTGGTAAATGGAATTTAATCTATAGTATATTTGTAAAAGACGTTAAAGAATTTTATTCAACTGTAAATGAGTTTAATTCTAAATTTGGGAACTATATTTTAAATCAAAGTTTAGCTGCACATGTTGATGTTGATGTTATGACAAGAGGTTATTTTTTAGGGAGGAGATCCGAGAGCTTTAAATGGTATGTGAAAGGTGTTGAAAAAATAGATGAAATAGATAAAAAGATATTGAAAGAGCTATCCACCAATGCTAGAATTTCTTCTATTGATTTGGCTAGTAAATTAAATACAACTCCAAGAATTGTTATCTATAGAATAAAAGAATTACAAAAGAAAAAGATTATAGCCAAGTTTAGAACACAATTAAATGTTAAAAAAATGGGTTATGGGTTTTACAAAGTTATTCTTTATTTGAAAAATCTTTCAAAAGAAAGTGACCATACCCTTTTGGAGTATTGTAAACAATTGGGCAATGTATTCCACTATGAAAGAAAAATTGGACCATGGATGTTAGAATTAGAAATGGATTGCGAGAGTTATGAAAAATTAAATGAAATAATGAAAAATATGAAGGAAAAATTTCCAGATTATATCAAGAGCTATAATATGTTATTGGTTTATAATGAACCAAAAGGAGATTTAGATTTAACACAACAACTTTAAAAAAATAAAAGAAAAAATGCAATTATTATTCCTTTATTCATTAAATTTACCTTTAAAGCGATAGGAAATTTTTATTTATAAAACTTTTTAAAAGATATCAATAAATTGATAAACTATCCCTAATATAAATATTAAGATTAATAATAATCCAATAAAGAATTTCTTTCCTAACTTATATTCTGGGATTCTATTTCCATGTTTCCTTGCTTTCCAAAACATTAATACTATCAAAATGCCTTGTAGCCCTACAGAGAATGCCCCTGTTATTCCAATAACTTTTATGAAACTGTTTATCCCAACTAAAAATATTATTATTGGTATCATCATAGTTAGCGCCCATGCAGGAAGCGGTTTTATTTTGTAGTCAAATATGTAAGTTTCTTTCATTGCCAATGCTAATGTTAAGAATGATGTTAGCATTGCAAATATTGCAAATAAATTACCAAATAATATCATTGACTCTCCTAATGAGTTTCCTAGTCCTATCGTGGCCAATTCCGTAGTATTTATTCCTGTAATACCTATTGTTGCAAAGGTAAAAAGTATATATGCAATTAAAGGTATTATGGACCCAAGTATAATTGCTTTTTTTAGTTTTGATTTATTTTTTACTAAATATTCTTTCATTTCTGGAACTGCTATTGCCCCATGTAATGCGAATAAGATTACCCCATAAGGGATAAGGAGATTTACTAAACTAAATCCTGCTAAATTTTCTGTGGTGAATTTTCCTGAAAAGATTGCGAACCCAGAGAGTAAAAGGAGAAAAAATAAAACTATAGCTAAGAAATAAATTTCTAATTTTGAAATTGTTTTTAATCCCCTATAAACAAATATTGCTGAAAAGATTGCAAATATGATAGAAAAGGTTGATGGGGTTAAACCCAATATTGCTGAAAGTACTTGACCCTCTCCAATTAAGTAGGCTATTAGTGCCCCATAAATACCAAAGAATAAAGAGAATACCATTAATCTTTTTCCCCATTTTCCTAAATACTTTTCTGCATATCCTGGAAGTTGGTGGTTTCCAGGCGTTCTTAAAACAACTTCCCCCACAAATAGATGTAGCATCAACATTGCCAAACCCAATGCTACTATGATTAGCAATCCAGTTAGAAATCCGGCTTTTGCAACTACATAAGGAATACCTAAAACTCCTGCACCAATTACAGTTCCAGTTAGCAGGGCTGTTGCTCTGAAAGTTTTTAAACTTGTCATTAAGGTAATTTTAGGTAATTTGTTTAAATAGTTTATTGTTTTAAAAATATTTTTCTAACTTCTAAAATAAATATTCCTGCTACTGAAAATCCCATTATTTTTAGCCAATCAATTAAAGCCAACCTAACTACTCCAAATAAATTTGCTAATCGGGTGTACAGTAAGATAAACTGAAGTGCTAAAGCAATTATTACAGAGTAGATTAAT